>SKPY01000187.1 GCA_007119305.1 Nitriliruptorales bacterium | reverse complement strand
CTCGAGGGTTCGAATCCCTCCCCCACCGCCAGCGACGTGCGCGCCCTCCCTGCGCGAGCCAGCCGCCCCCTTGACAGCACGTCCCGACGGCCTTCAGGCTCGACGCCACGGGGCCGATCCGGCGGGGAGCGAGCGTCCGTTACCGGCCGACGGGCCCACGCGAATGGCGCTGACACCGACACGAGGGAGGGCGAAGCCATGCTTGGCGAGCTCATCGTCGAGGAAGAAGGCCAGATCACCGGGACGCGGGTGCTGTCCGAGACCGAGATGGAGGTCAGCTTCCGGAGCCAGGGCACGGTGCTCGGGGTGCCGATGACCGACACGGGCACGTACCTGTCGACGCTCCGGCCCGACGGCACGTTGTGGGGCGAACGTGGACATGGCATCGTCACGACCGCCGACGGCGACGTCGTGACCTGGTCGGGGCAGGGCATCGGGCGCGCGGAGGCCGGCGGCGCGACGACCTGGCGCGGCTCGGTCTACCTGCGCACCGGCTCGGACAAGCTCGCCCAGGCGAACGCCGTCGCCGGCGTGTACGAGCTCGAGATCGACGGCGACGGCGCGCTGCGGGTCAAGGTGTGGGAGTGGAAGTAGCCCGGAGCGGGTGAGCGCATCCACGCCGTCATCACACCGTGAGCCGAAGGGGGGCGCCGCCTCACTCCGGCGCCGCGGCCAGCGGCCAGGCGCCGACCCGCTCGTACCGCGCTCCGGCACGGCTGAGATGCGACCGCATGAGGTCGAGCGTGTCCACCGTCCAGGCGGTGGTCGGGCCCACGTAGCGGTCGGCGAGCCCGCGCGGCAAGGCGTTGCCCTTGCGGGCGCGCGCCAGGGTGAGGTGGGGGTGGAACGGGCGCTCGTCGGGCGGGAACCCGAGGGGCTCCAGGGCGGCGCGCACGTCGTTCGCGAGCACACTGAGCTCGGGGCTGGCGTCGAACCCGACCCAGAGCACCCGGCGCCCGAACATGCCCGCCTGCCCGGTGAGCGACAGCGGGAAGGGCGCGTGGCTGGCAGCGACCTGCGCGAGCGCGGTCTCGATCGCCGCGACCTGGGCGGTGGCCACGGAGCCGAGGAAGGCGAGGGTGAGGTGCCAGCCCGCAGGGTCGGTCCAGCGCGCGTCCGGGGCGTGCGTGCGCAGCTGCTCGCCGGCGTCCGCCACGTCGTCCCGCACGCGCTGAGGCACGCCAACCGCCACGAACAGCCGCCAGTGCGCCCCCGGTGCTGCGTCTGCAGCGCTCATACAGGGGTTGTACCAGGCCGCCGGTCCCGGCGCGCATCGACGGTCGGTTCGGCGACGGGGTATCCTGGCGCGCCGTGCGGTTGCTGCCGCAACCCCGAGGTGGGGTCGCATAGTCAGGCCTAGTGCGCCCGTTTGGAGTGCGGGTTGGGACGCAAGTCCCTCGCGGGTTCGAATCCCGCCCCCACCGCCAGCCGCCTGCGCGACCCGGCTCGTAGAGTGGCGGGTGACATGATCTGTGCAGGCAGTGCCGCGTGCGCCGGCGCCCCGGGCCGGCGGCGTCCGCCCAGCGTCGGAGCCCCCACATGACCGCGGCCGCGTCGCCGCGCCGGCCGGAGCCGACCGGCTCGTTTCGCAACGCGGTCACCGTGGCGCGCCTGCGGGGGATCCCGATCCGCATCGACTGGTCGTGGCTCATCATCGCCGGGCTCGTCACCTGGATCTTCTACAGCCGCATGGACGTCCGCCTGCTGGAGACGAGCGTGGCGGTGGTGGTCGCCGCAGCAGTGGCGGCGTCGCTGCTGTTCTTCGCGAGCCTGCTCGCCCACGAGCTGGGGCACGCGTTCACCAGCCTCGACCGCGGGCTGCCGGTGCTCGGCATCACGCTGTTCATGCTCGGCGGAGTGACCGAGTCCACCAAGGAGGCCCGCAGCGCGCGCGACGAGTTCGCGATCGTGGGCGTCGGCCCGTTCATCAGCCTCACGCTGGCAGCGGCCTTCGGGCTCGTCTACACCGCCGTGGAGGCGTACCAACCGTTCGCGATCATCGCGGGCTACCTCGCCTGGGCGAACCTGCTGCTGGCGATCTTCAACGTCGTGCCGGCGTATCCGCTCGACGGCGGCCGTCTCCTGCGCTCCGTTTTGTGGGCGGTCACCGGCCGGCCCAACGGGGCGACGCGGTGGGCCGCGCGTGTCGGGCAGCTGCTGGCGCTCGCGCTCGGTGCGCTGGGGATCTGGGCGCTGCTCACGCCCGGCGGCGCGGCCCTCGGCGGCATCTGGGAGCTGCTCATCGCCCTGTTCCTGTTCAAGGGCGCTGCCGACGCGCACCGCCGCGCACGCCTGCGTGAGCGCCTCGAGCACCTGCACGCCCGCGACGTCATGGGTTCGGTCCCGCCCGCCCTGGAGCCCGACGCCACGCTCCACGAGGCGGTCGTGGCGGTCCAGGACCGCCCGTCGGTGCTGTGGCCGGTCGGTGACCCGGTGCGTGGCGCGGTGGGACTCGACGACTTCGACACGGTCCCGCGGGACGAGTGGTGGCGCACCCCCCTGTCTGCGATCGCACACGCTGGCGCCGCCGCCACGATCGACGCCAACGCGACGATGGACGACGTCCTCGAGCACATCGTCGACGCGCCCCGGCAGATGCTCATCGTGGTCGACGGTGGTCGGCCGGTCGGCCTGCTCACCCCCAGCCTCGTCACGGAGCCGGTGCGGCGATGAGCCGGCTCGCACGCGCGCTGTTCCTGCCTGTCTGCCTCGCGGTGATCGTGGCGGCGGGCTTCATCGTCCCGCTGCCGGTGTTCGTGGAGACCCCCCGCGAGCCCGTCAGCCTGGACGAGCGCGTCGTCGTGGCGGTTGAGGACGCGACCCTGCGGGGTGACTACCTGCTGCTCGCGGTCACGCTCAGCCGAGGCACGGTGGCGCGGCTGCTGCAGGCCGTGGTTGACGCCGACCGCACCGTCGTGGCCGAGGCGCAGCTGCTGCCGCCGCACGAGGACGACGACACCTACTTCGCCCGCCAGCGCGACGTGTTCGAGGAGACCGCTGCGGTGGCTGCCGCCGTGGGGCTCCAGGCGGCCGGCTACACCGTCGACCCCCGTGAGGTGACCGGCAGCGGGGTGCTGGTCGCCGAGGTGGTGCCCGGCACGCCGGCCGAGAACCGGCTCGCGCCCGGCGACGTCATCGTGGCGGTCGACGGCACCCCGGTGCGCGGCTTCGAGGACCTCCGCGCGGTCATGCCCGACGACGCCGGCGCGGCGCTGCTGCTCGACGTCGAACGCGACGACGAGCACGTGCAGGTGGAGCTCGAGACCGCAGCGCTCCAGACCGCGGACGGAACCCGCCCGGGGGTGGGCATCCTCGGGCAGACGCACGAGCCCCGCATCGACCTGCCGGTCGACGTCGCGGTCGACGGCGGCGGGATCGGTGGCCCGAGCGCGGGCCTCATGGTCGCGCTCACCGTGTACGACAAGGCGGCACGCGACGTCGATCTCGCCGCGGGGCGCAACGTCGCGGGCACCGGCCGCATCGACCAGGACGGGAACGTGGGCGCGGTCGGCGGGGTGCGCCAGAAGGTCGCCGCCGCCGAGGCCACCGGCGCGGAGGTGCTCGTGGTGCCCGCCGCGCTGCTCGACACCGCCAAGGCCGCGCGGCGGCCCGGCAGCACGCTCGAGATCATCGGCGTGGCCACGTTCGACGAGGCCCGCGACGCGCTCCTCGACGGCGGCTCGGTGACGCTGCCCGTGTCGACGCGCGCGGCCTGACGCATGCCGGCAGGCGCGGGCCGGCACGCGTCGCGGGTTGCGGGTGCTACCATCGAGGCTCCGCCGCGGTCAGCGCCGGGCGGGTGTTCGGCGAGGTCCCGTGCGACGTCGCACCGTGAACCTGGTCAGGGCCGGAAGGCAGCAGCCATAAGCGGGCAGCGACGGGTGCCGCGGTCACGCCGCGCCGACGCCCGTCCGGCGGTGACCGCGGCTCCCCCTTCCCCACGATCCCGTCCGAGGACGCGCCGTGGCCCACGTCTCGCTCTACCGCAAGTACCGCTCGCAGACCTTCGCCGAGGTCGTCGGCCAGGCGCACATCACCACGACGCTCGCGAACGCCATCGCCGAGGGTGCGCTGCACCACGCCTACCTGTTCACCGGCCCGCGCGGGACCGGGAAGACGTCCACGGCGCGCATCCTCGCGAAGGCGGTCAACTGCGCCGAGGGCCCCAGCGCGACGCCGTGCAACGCGTGTGACCACTGCACGGCGATCACGACCGGGTCGAGCGTGGACGTGATCGAGATCGACGCTGCGAGCCACGGCGGTGTCGACGACGTCCGGGAGCTGCGCGAGCGGGTGGCGTTCGCCCCCGCGTCGGCGCGCATGAAGGTCTACATCGTCGACGAGTGCCACATGCTGTCCACCGCGGGCTGGAACGCGTTCCTGAAGACGGTCGAGGAGCCGCCCGGCCACGTGCTGTTCGTGTTCGCGACCACCGAGCCGCACAAGGTCCTGCCCACGATCCACTCCCGCACCCAGCGCTTCGACTTCAAGCGCATCGCGGACGTCGAGCTCGCGGCGCACTGCGAGCGCATCGCCGACGCGGAGGGCATCACGCTCGAGCCGGGTGCGCTGGAGCTGATCGTCCGCGCCGGCGACGGCAGCGCGCGCGACACGCTGTCGGTGCTCGACCAGGTGGTGGCGTTCACGGGCCGGACGGTGGCGGTGCGCGCGGTCATCGACGTGCTCGGCAGCGTGAGCCAGGAACGGCTGGACGAGCTCGCGGCGTTGCTGTCCGCCGGGGACGTCCCCGGCCTCGTGCAGCTCGTGGGCGAGCTGGCCGACTCCGGCCAGGACCTGCGCCAGTTCGCCCGTGACGCAGTCGAGCATCTGCGCCGGCTGTTCCTGCTGCAGACCGCGCCCGAGCGCGGGCTCGTCGAGGGGACCCCCGAGCAGCTCGCGCGCCTGCGGGAGCAGGCCGGTCGGCTCGGGCGCACCGAGCTGCTGCGGGCGGTCGAGCTGCTCGCCGACGCCCAGACGCAGATGCGCCGCGGACACGTGCGCTTACCGCTCGAGCTCGCGCTGTGCAAGGCCGCCCTGCCGGAGGCCTGCGGCGATCCGGGCGCCCTGGCGGCCCGCATGGATCGGCTCGAACGCCGAACCGGGGTGGAGGCGCAGCCCGAGGCCGCCGTGCCCGGTGGCGCGCACACCCCCGCACCGCGTCAGGAGCCCGCGGCGGTG
>SKPY01000146.1 GCA_007119305.1 Nitriliruptorales bacterium | reverse complement strand
GAGCCCGGTGACGAGGGTCGCGGACCACAGCGGCCGGTCACGCGGCAGCGGCAGCGCCATGCGCCTCGCCGCGAGGTCAAGCAGCGCCTGCTCGTCACCGGGCGGCGGACAACGCACCGCTGCGACGTGGCGGCGGACGTCGAAGCGGGGATCATCCACCCACACGGGCCGGCCACACCCGGGCGGGGTCCGGTGCAGCCGCTGGCGCAGCCGCGGCACGCCGTGCACGCGCTGCGCGAGCGCTCCGCACAGCCAGGCCAGGTCGACGCCCGCGTCCAGGACGAGGACCGCACCGACATGCCAGCGCGTGGGGCTGCCCTCCAGGGCCAGCTGCATGAGATCGTCGGGGGTTGCGCGCTCGATCACCGCGTCAGGCACACCCCGCTCCGTGCCAGGACGCCCACAGCGCAGCGGGCGGCGAACCCGACTGCGCAGCGACGAGGACATACCCAACAGTTGCTGCCGCAGCCCCGGCGGGAACAGAGGCGACAGGCCCGCCACGGCAAGGTCGCATGCCCGTGGCAGCCTGCTCCGGCACACCCGCCGTCAAGCGGCGTTCGGTCCCCCTGCGGCAGGGACGGTGGGCCCTTGCGATCGAGGCCGGCCTGCGGCTCTACTGACCCGCACGACGCGCCCCGGACGGAAGCGCACGCGCGCGCCGAACCGACGAGGGAGACAGGATGCTGCTGCTGGCTGCGCTGCCGTGCCGCACGGCTGTGGAGCCGTGCTGGCGCTACTGGGCAACCTCGCCCGGGTGGTGGTGTTCGCCGGCGCGCGGTGGCTGGCTCGCGTGAGCGCGTCGTGGACGCCCGCTTCTTACCGCCGCGCTGTGCGCCTCCCAGGTGGTCGCGATGCTGTCCGGCGGCCGCTTCCACGGCGACCTGCACCCGGGCAACGTCCTGCTGTGCGACGACGGGCCCCTGGGGCTCATCGACTTCGGCGTGACCGACAAGCTAGACGCGTTCGAGCGGGCCGAGCGTGCTGCTCGACGTGCTGCACCGAGGTGCGCGATCCGTGAGCGGGAGACGGGTACGGCGGCCTGGCTACGATGTGAGCGGAGCACTGGGACGAAAGGCGAGCCGATGATCGGGCGGGTGGTCGCGGGCCTGGCGCTCGTTGCCGTGGGCGTCGTGTTCCTCCTCGGCGAGGTCGGCGTCGTGGACGCACCCGGCGCGCTCGTGGGGAGCTGGTGGCCGCTCGTGTTCGTCGCGATCGGGGTCGCCCTCGCGGTCGAGCAGCGCCGGCTCGGCACGGGCCCGCTCGTCTTCCTCGTCCTCGGCGTCGTGCTGCTCGCCGCCACCACCGACGTCGTGGCGCTCGACGCCCGCATCGTGTGGCCGGTCGCGCTCATCGCCGTGGGGGCCTGGCTGCTGGTGCGGCCCGGCTCCAGGCGCTCGCAGGAGGTCGAGGACGCGCGCATCAGCGCGACCGCGGTGTTCGAGGACCGGGCGGTGCGCGCCGCCGCCGTGGAGCTCGAGCAGGTCTCGCTCACCTCGGTGTTCGGCGACGTCGACCTCGACCTGCGCGACGCCAAGCCCAGCGAGGACATGACCGTCGACGTGACGGTGCTCTTCGGCGACGTCGACGTCACGGTCCCTGCCGACTGGCGGGTAGTGCTGGCGGCGAGCAGCGTGTTCGCCGACGTGGAGCACCGACCGCCCCCGCACCCCGCGGAGGCCGACGCGCCGCTGCTGCGCGTGCGCGGCTTCAGCATCTTCGGCGACGTGACCGTGCGCCAGTAGCGTGGCTGGCGGACCCCTTGGGAGCGCACGGACCAGGTTCTGGAACGTGCTGTACCGCGGGCAGCCATCCTGGGAGCTGGGTGCAGCCGACCCCGTGCTGCTCCGCGTCCTCGACGAGCGCGCAGTACGCGGCCCTGGACGCGCGGTCGACCTCGGCTGTGGCACGGGCGACAACGCGATCGCGCTCGCGCGCCGCGGGTTCGAGGTCACCGGGGTCGACGTGGCTGAACGGGCGATCAAGCAGGCGCAGCAGAAGGCCGCGGCCGCTGGAGTGCCGGTCGAGTTCCGCGTCATGGACCTCACCGCACTCGACGAGGCCGCCGGCCCCTTCGACCTCATCGTCGACCGGGGGCTGCTGATGAGCCTGGCCGGCGAGCGTGCCCGCCGCCGCTACACCGACACGGTCGAGCGCCTCGCCTCCGAGGACGCCAACGTCTACCAGTTCCAGTGGGTCCTGCCGGAGCCCCCCCGCGTGTTCTCGCCGGCCTGGCTCGCGGCCAAGACCCACAGCGTCGTGTTGGCGCCCGACGAGCTCGAGCGTCGGCTCGGACGAGCGTTCTCCGTCGAGATCGTCAGCCGCTCGGTCGAGGCGTCGGATGATCGAGCGATCCGCACGCTGGGCATACGCCGCGTGGCCAAGACCTCCTACTGGTTGTCCCGGCGTGCGGCCCCAGCGCCCGGTGCCCGCCCCCTCCGACCCTGACAAGGGAATGCGACCCAAGCGCCAGCGCCGCGGTCGCATTCTCCTTTTATCCGGTTGTGGCGGTCGCGTCAGCGACCGTCATGGAGATGCTGAGCGGATCAGACGTGGTCGCGGGGGATCTCACGGTGCCACCGCCGGATCGCGACCCGCGTGTCGCCCTCGTAGGCGTCGAGCTCGTTGGTGATGCGGAAGGCCGTGGCGTCGGCGGACATCGTCGCCACGGCCTCCACGCGGATCCGCCAGTCGCCCCGAGCGAGGCGCGAGACGCGCTCGCAGCGCACCTGTGCGGACAGCGGATCGCCCTCGACGATCGAGAAGACATCACGCCATGACTCGGTGAGCTCGAGGCCGCCGGGCAGCACGACCCGGTCGCCGTCCAACCAGGCGGTGACCGCGGACCGGCCGGTGATCCAGTCGTGGGTGACCTGGCGGTGCCCGCCGCCGGTGAGCTGCACCTGGGGGTCATGGTCTGCGAGCACGAACCGCGGTCGCTCCTCACCCTTCCGCGAGGCGCGCACGGGCAGCACGAGGGCACTGCCGCTCGGCACCAGCGACAGCGTGACGGGCTCCGGGGACGGCCAGGCCCACGGCCAGTAGGTCGGTGAGACCGCGACGCGGATGCGGCTGCCGGTGCTGAAGGTGTGGCCGACGGCGGACAGGCTCACGGTGACCACAGTGCGCTCCCCCGGCGTCATCGGCTCGGGGTGCTCGTGGCTGTGCCGGTGGGTGAGGTTCGCGAGCCCCCGGGCGACCAGCCGTGACGCGCCGGTCGGCGTCACCTCGCACAGGCGGACGGCGACGAGGGCCAGGGGCCGGTCGACGGCGAGGTCGAGCTCGACCTCGGCCTCCCCGAGGATGGTCAGCGGCGCTGCGAGCGGTGTGGACGTGTAGCACAGCGACAGGCCGTCCTCGCGGCGCTGGTCGCCGGCGAGGTCCTCGACGACCCCTCCCCCCATGTATGCCCCGGCCTCGAGTCCGGCCGTCTGGCTGCCGAGGATCCGGTGGCGGACCGCGCCGCCGTCGCCCCGAGCCGGGGAGGCGCCGCCGGGGGCCAGGCCGCTGTCGGGGCGGAGCCCCCACCGCTGGAGGGACACCGACGCGGAGGGCCAGGACGGCTCGGTCACCCACACGCCGACGCGCTCGGTGCGCGCCGGCGGGTCGTCGACGGTCTCCCGCAGGAAGACCCGCAGCGTCGGCTCGTCCATGATCCCGGTGTCGACGCCCTTGAGCCAGTGGTCCCAGAACCGGACCGCCTCCCCGGTGAAGTCGATCGGCGCGCCCGGGGCGCCGGTGTCCGGGTAGACGTGGCCCCACGGCCCGATCAGGCCCTTGCGCGGACCGTGGTAGCCCGCGAGGACCCGCAGGACGGCGTCGCGGTAGGCGTCATCCCAGCCGCCCACCATGTAGACGGCGCAGTCCAGCGCGTCGAGGTCCTCGCACACCGACGCGTGCTTCCAGTAGGCGTCACGGCGCTGGTGGGCCAGCCAGGTCTCCACGAACGGGTCGACGTCGAGGCGCTCCAGCCACGCCTCCCGCCACCTGTCGCCGACGTTGGCCGGGTCGGGGGGGCGGGCGCCCCAGGCGAGCATGTGCGAGGCCCACGGCAGCATGTCCGATCCGACGACGCAGCCGCCGTGGTAGTGCACGTCGTCGGCGTAGCGGTCGTCGGTCGAGCACACGCTGATGATGGCCTTCAGCGCCGGCGGCCGCAGGGCCGCGACCTGGAGGGCGTTGAAGCCGCCCCACGAGATGCCGGTCATGCCGACCGCGCCGGTGCACCAGGGCTGGGCCGCGAGCCAGGCGATCACCTCGCAGGCGTCGTCGAGCTCCTGCTGCAGGTACTCGTCGAGCAGCAACCCGTCGGAGTCGCCCGACCCGCGCAGGTCGACCCGTGCTGCCGCGTAGCCGTGCTCGGCGAGCTGTGACTGGCGGGCCATGTCCCGCCGCGCGGTGGCGTCGTTCTTGCGGTAGGGGATGTACTCGAGGATCGCGGGCACCGGATGGGCGTCGGCATCCTCGGGCAGCCAGAGCCGGGCGGCGAGCCGTGTCCCGTCGGACAGCGGGATCCAGACGTGGTCGAGCATCCGCACGGGGCGGCGTTGCAGGGCAGAGCCGGGGCGGTCGGTGGTGGTCATTCGGCGGGCTCCTGCGCGTGCACGGCGAGCTCGGGGGAGGCCATGCGCGCGGCCTCTTCAGGATCGACGGCGATCTCACGCCAGTGGTGGCAGGCGACCATGTGGCCGTCTCCGGCGTGGTCGAGGTGGGGCGTCTCGAGGCAGCTGGGCCGACGTGCGTACCGGCACCGGGTGTGGAACCGGCAGCCCGCCGGCGGGTTCTTCGGGCTCGGGATCTCACCCGCCAGCAGGAGGCGGTGCGGGGCGGTCGTCTGGTCGGGATCGGGGGTCGCGACCGCCTCCAGCAGGCCCCGGGTGTAGGGATGGAGGGGCTGGTCGAAGATCCGCTCGGTCGGGCCGACGGCGACGAGCCGTCCCAGGTACATGAGCGCGATCCGGTCGGCGATGTAGCCCACGAGGTTGAGGTCGTGGGTGACGATGAGGTAGGTCAGGCCGAGGTCGCGGGCCAGGTCCTTCATGAGGTTGAGGACGCTGGCGGCAGCCGAGACGTCGAGTCCCGCCGACGGCTCGTCGGCGACGATGAACTCGGGCCGCAGCGCCAACGCGCGGGCGATGTTGACCCGGCGGGCCTGCCCCCCGGACAGCTCGTGGGGGTACTTGCTCG
>SKPY01000266.1 GCA_007119305.1 Nitriliruptorales bacterium | reverse complement strand
GATGAGGGTGGCGAGCCCGGCCGCCCCCGTGGCGGCGAGCCCCGCTGCACGGGTGGCGGGGGCGAGTGCCCCGAACGCGGCGACCGCCGCGAGCCTGCTCGTCGACCAGCCCCTGCGGATGAGCACGGCCCCCGCAGCGAGCGTCGCGATGAACACGGCCACGGCGAGCCCGTCGGTGTAGAGGAAGCTCGCGGTGTGCACGTGCAGCGGCAGGAGTCCGGCGAACCACGCGGCGGTGATCGCCACCCGCGGGCGGCCGGGCACGAGCGCTGCGGCGAGCACCCCGGTGGCGACCACGCCACCCGAAGCGAACAGCACGCTTGCGAGGCGCGCGAACCGGAGCCCTGCCTCCGGGCCGCCCATCCGCTCGCCGAGTGCGAGCGGCCCACTGGCCATCACGTAGAGCAGCGGCGGGTGGTTGGCCGCCAGCACGTCGCCGCGGTAGTCGCCGAAGGTCGCCACGTTGTGCTCGACCATGGCGTCGAGCTCGGCCGACCATCCGCGCGGGATGGGCGTGTCGATCGTCGGCAGCGAGCCCTCGCGCAGCACGAGGATGTAGCCCACGTGCGGTGGCTCGTCGCTCGGCTCGTAGGCCGGGATCGTCAGCGCGTGCAGGCTCCCGAGCACCACGAACGCCAGCGCGGCGCCACCCACGCCGAGGCGCAGCGCGCGCGACCCGGTCGCCTCCGTGCCGCCGAGCACGTCAGTTGACGGACAGCAACCGGTTCACCGTGCGCAGCAGCGGCAGGCCGAACGGCAACCCCCGCACCTTCAGCCCGCGGGTCAGCAGCTTGAAGACGACGCCGCGTCCCTCGGAGCTGAGGGCGTCGGGCAGTCCGAGCCGCAGTGGCACCGTCGACAGGCTCATCAGGGTCTCGGCGTCCGTGGTGATGCGCAGGTCCGCTCCGGGGACCGCCCCGCTGGTCACGGTCAGGGCGCCGGGGACGAACTTCAGCCCGATCGTCACGCCGGCGTCGGGCACGTCGATCTGGGCCGCCCCGCGTGTGGACGCGAGCAGGCGGGCACGCGCGGCGTCCCGGGCGATGTTCGCCTCGACGAGTCCGGCCACCATGCTGGCGAGGCCGTTGGGCTCGCCTTCGAGGTGTACCTCGGCCACGGCTACTCCTCGTCGGGGAAGTTGGTCGGGATGTCCTTCGCGAGGTTCACGAGCTCGTTGGAGGCCCGTACGTACCGCACGATCGTGGGCAGGTCGCCCTTGAGGCGGAGCTTGCCTTGCATCATCCCCTTGATCGGATCGAGCTCGCCGCGGGTGACCTGCTTCCAACGGCTGTAGGGCGCCCGGATGACGAACGGGACGGCCTCCGCCTCCTGCTCGGAGCCCATCCAGGCCCGGCGGCACTCGCCGTGCCACAGGTCGAGCAGCGCGTAGCGGGTCTCGGGCCAGTTCATGTCCGGTTCGGCCTCGAAGACGAACGCGAGCTCGCCCTCCCAGTTCTCGGCCGCGGTCCGATACTCCTCCGAGTTGTTGATGCGCGCCTTGTACTCGTCCAACCACTCCTGCGTGCCGTACGGGACCATTCGAGCTCCTTCCTCAGCCGAGCGTGAGCGTAACCGACGGGCGCACCGGACGCCGTTTCCGGGGGTAGCGGCGGGAGGGGTCCGGCCCGGGCTGCTACCCCCAGCCGCGCAGGATGGTCACGAGGGCGAGGACGTTGAACAGCAGGTGCATCAGCAGCGGCACCACGAGCGTCCGGTAGCGGTTGAACGTCCAGGCGAGGTACACGCCGAACGGGAACATCACGACGAAGGTGTACAGCCAGCCGAGGGGGTTGCCGGCCTGGTAGTGCGCGAGCCCGAAGAGCAGGCCGGACAGGCCGATGGCCGGCCACGGGCCAAGCGGCCGGCGCAGCGCCTGGAACAGCAGCCCGCGGAAGAACACCTCCTCGACGACGACCGCGACGAGGACCACGTACAGCATCCCGACGATGGCGATGTCGGGATCGGTGATCACCTCGCGCACCGTCTCCTGCACCGGCGGCAGCTCGATCCCCAACAGCCGGGCCAGGTACGTGAACACCTGCGCGAACCCGAGGTTCAGGACCAGGAAGGCGACGAGACCGTGGCCGAGGCCGAGCAGCACCACCCGCGCGCCGGGGGGGTCCGGGCCGGCCAGCCGCGCGAGCGTGCCCGGATGCCGCAGCCCGACCCAGCCGAGGACGGCCAGGAGCAGGGCGAGGGAGCCGACCAGCGGGCCGACCGCCCGCCACAGGTCGGGTGTCAGCCCGAGCGCGAGCAGCTGCCGGGTGAGCTCTGCGAGCAGGATGCCCGCGAGGAACGCCACGGCGGCGTCAGCCCAGGTCCACGGGACCTCCCAGCCAGCGGTGCGCTCCACGGCCCGGGAGCGTGGGCCCGCGGGCTCGGGTTCGTCGCTCACGCTATGCGGCGCCCACCGACGCCGTGGCCTCGCGACGAACGTCGGCTCCGAGCCCGCGCAGCTTGCCGGCCAGGTCGGCGTAGCCACGGTCGATGTGGCGGGCGTCGTGCACGGCGGTCTCGCCCTCGGCGATCAAGCCGGCGACGACGAGGGCCGCGCCGGCCCGCAGGTCAGTCGCGCGGACGTCCGTGCCCCGCAGCGGGGTAGGGCCGCGCACGATCGCGTGATGGCCCTCGATGGTGATGTCGGCGCCCATCCTCGCCAGCTCCTCGGCGAAGCCGAAGCGCGCTTCGAAGACGTTCTCGGTGAGCATCGACGGACCCACGGCCTGCGACAGCAGCACCAGGAACTGCGGCTGCATGTCGGTCGGGAAGCCGGGGAAGGGCAGGGTCACGACGTCGACGGCGCGCAGGGCGTGACCACCGGCGACGGTGATCCGGCCTGCACCCGCGTCCACGCTCGCGCCGATCTGCCGGAGCTTGTCGAGCGGGAGGCCGACGTGCGCCGGGTCCACGCCGGTGATCGTGACCTTCCCGCCGGTCACGGCCGCAGCGACCGCGAACGTGCCGGCTTCGATGCGGTCGCCGACCACCTCGTGCTCGGTCGGGTTGAGCGCCGTCACGCCCTCGACGCGCAGCTCGGGGGTTCCGACCCCGCTGATGCGGGCCCCCATCGCCGACAGCATGGCCGCGAGGTCCGCGATCTCCGGCTCGCGCGCAGCGTTGCGGATCCTCGTGGTGCCGTTCGCGGTCACGGCGGCCATCAGGAGGTTCTCCGTCGCGCCGACGCTCGCATAGGCGAGCTCGAGGTCGGCGCCGCGGAGCCGGCCCTCGGGGGCGACCGCCTCGACGTAGTCGTTGGCGTAGGTGACCTCTGCGCCGAGCTGTGCCAGGCCAGCGAGGTGCATGTCGATGCCGCGGCTGCCGAGGTTGCACCCGCCGGGCAGCGGCATCCGTGCCCGGCCGCAGCGCGCGAGGATCGGGCCGAGCACGATGATCGAGGCGCGCAGGCGCCGGACCAGCTCCGGGGGCGCCTCACAGCCGATCGTGTCGGGCACGTCGAGCGTCTGGGTTTCGGGCTGCTCATCGACCCGCACCCCGAGATGGCGGAGCACCTCGGCCATCGCCCCCATGTCGCCGATGGCCGGGACGTTGCGCACGACGGTACGGCCCGGCGCCAGCAGCGCCGCAGCCACGAGCTTGAGAGCGGAGTTCTTCGCACCGCTGACCCGGACGGTTCCGTTCAGCGCCGCGCCACCGCGGACGACGAAGCGATCCATCGTGGCTGGATTGTACCCACGCGACCCGCCCCCACCCGGCAGCCGCGCCTGCCCCGACGGACGGGCGCCCGCCGTCCGGGCGCGGGCCGCGGGCCGGACGCGTCAGGGACAGCGGCGTTCAGGCGTCCGCGCGGGTCCTGGCTTCCCCGCTCGGGCGCGGCAGACCCACCGTGAAGCGCGAGCCACCCTGCGCCGAGGTGTCGACCTCGATCCTGCCGCCGTGCGCCGCGACGATGCCGCGCACGATGTACAGGCCGAGCCCGCTCGAGCCCCGCCGATGTGGGTTGATGCGTCCGTGGCGGCCGAACATGTGCGCGCGGAGGTGCTCGGGGATGCCAGGACCGCGGTCCTCCACCACGAGCCGTGCCTCTTCCGAGCCCGCTCCCACCGTCACGGTGATCACGGTCGGGTGGGGCGCATAGCGCAACGCGTTGTCGATGAGGTTCTGCACCACCCGTTCGAGATGCAGGCGGTCGCCGACGACGAGCGCGTGCCGCTGCGCGTGCAGCTGCAGGCGGGCGCGATGGTCAGGGGGCAGCAGCTCGATGACGTGGTGCGCGATCGCGGCCAGGTCCACGGCCTCGAGCTCAGCGAGCTCGAACCCACCGGACTCGAGCCGTGCGCCGACGACCATGTCCTCGACGAGGCCGGTGATGCGCCGGATCTGGCGCTCCATCACATCGAGGTACTCATGCCGCTCCCCCACGGCGAGGCGGTCGTCGAGCCGGCGCAACGTGGCCACGAAGCCGCGCAGCCCCGTCAGCGGTGCCTGGAGGTCGTGGGCGATCCCTGCGACGTAGTCCTCCTTCATCTGGTCCAGCTCCTGCAACCGCTGCACGGCCGCCTGCTGCTCTGCGTGGTGCCGGGCGTTCTCCACGGCGAGCGCACCGTGGCGAGCCAGCGCCTCCGCGACTTGGCCGGACAGCGCGGTGAACCCCGCCGAACCGGCGGACGTCTGGGCCGCCAGCAGCACCCCGACCGCGCGGTCCGCGACCGCGAGCGGGTGGCCGTAGACGCTCAGCGCCCCCGCAGCCGCCGCCCACGGCCCATCGAGCCAGGCTGCCTCGGCCGTGTCGCGGACGAGCACCGCCCGCCCGGCCGCGAGCACCCGGGCCGCCGTCGCCGCACCGTCGGGCTCGCCGGGTGGGGACTCCCGGCCGTGGAGATGACCGAGGCGCAGGGAGCCGTGCTCGGCGGTCAGGTAGATGCCCGTGCGCTGGCAGCCCAGCGCCACAGCCGCGTGCGCGGCCAGGCTCCGCAGCAGCCCGGCGACGTCGAGTCCTGCTGTGTCGGTCACGGCGGCGCTCGCCTCGAGGACCGCGACCATCGTCTCCAGCTCGGCTCGCGCTTCGACGCGCTGCAGGGCCGTCCACGCCTCCGCCACCAGCGCCCGTGCGAGCTCACGGTCGGCCTGGCTCTGCGGGAGCTCGCCGCGGTAGCACAGGGCCACCAGGCAGCCGTCGTCCGGCGGCCCGGCGCCCACCACCAGCGCCTCACGCCGGCCCCCGTCGGG
>SKPY01000482.1 GCA_007119305.1 Nitriliruptorales bacterium | reverse complement strand
CAGCAGGCCCACGGTGCGCCCGCCCGCCGCGCGGGCCCCACGGCAGGCGGCCTCCATGACGCCGCCGAGCCCGCCGCACACCAGCGTCATCCCCGCCTCCGCCAGCCCACGGCCGACGGCTGCCGCCGCAGCCTCCGTCTGCGGGTCACACACCCCCGCGCCCACCACCGCCACGTAGCCACCGTTCATCCGGCACCTCCTTCACACGCCCGTAACACGGGCCGCGTAGCCTGCCAGCATGGAGGTCATGCTGCGCTGCGCGATGCCCGACCGTCCTGGCGGGCTGGCGGCGCTCACCGCGGCGATCGCAGCCGGCGGCGGCGACATCCAGGCCGTGGACGTCGTCGAGCACGAGGACGGCCGCGCCCTCGACGATCTCGTGGTCGTCCTGTCCGAGGAAGCGCACCTGCGCGACGTCCTGGAGCGCATCGCTGCGGTCAAGGACGTGGAGGTCGTGCACGTCGGCCCGTCACGCGGTCACCCGGGGGACGCGGTGACGCGCATGGCGCTGGGCCTCGAAGCGGTGCTCGCCGGGACGCAAGCGCCAGACGCTGCGGCCGTGACGCTCGTCGGGGGGCTGCTGCGCGCCCACGACGTGCGGCTGACCGCCCCGGCCGACACGCCCCCCGAGGCCCCTCGGCGGCTCGTCATCCCGTTCGGGGAGCGCAGCCTCGTGGCGGAGCGGACCTACCGCTTCACGCGCACCGAGCGCTGGCGGGCGGAGGCGATCCTGCGGGCCTGCCGCGCCGCGGCCGGCGCACCTCAGTCCGTGCGATCCCCCTCGTCCCAGTCGGGGTAGTCGAGCTGGTCGAGCGGCATCACGACCGCGGAGATGATGTTCAGCAGGTTCGCGGCGATCCGCGCCATGTGCCGGTAGGTGAGGGCCGACGCCGCCGGCTGGGGCACGTCGACCCGCTCACGCACCAGCCGGACGATCCAGCCCATGCAGTGCTGCTGCACCGCGCGAGCACGCTCGATGAAGTCCTGAGCAGCCTCGCGGTCGTCGTCGGCGAAGATCCGCGCGGCCTCCACGATCATCGGGGAGACCTTGTCGCGGGTGGCGATGAGGTCGTCGCGCAGCTCTCCCGCAGGCGGCGGCCCCACCGCCTGCGCCAGCTCGAACAGGTTCTTCGACAGGTCCGCGATCCGCTCGGCGTCCTTGGCGATGCTCATGTACATGAGGCACGCGGAGAGGTCGCCCGCACCGTGCACGCTGGCGTGGACGATGACCCTGCGGCGGATCTCACGCTCGGCCTCGTCGGTGCGCTCCTCCGTCTCGTGCAGGGTGTCCTTGATCGACTCCGGGTCGGCGCCGCCGAGCCGGGCGGCCATCGCGAGGTCGAACACGTGGCGACCGTCGCTCAGCATGCCACCGAAGCGCTCCTCGACCCCGGCGAGGCCATCGCCCGTGCCACGCAGCCACTTGAACATGCGCCCTCCTCAGTCCATGCACCCTACCGCTTGTGGCCCGGTGCGTGCGCTAGCGCAGCAGCAGGATCCCCACCAGCGGCACCGCGTAGAACCCCAACATGATGTACACGATCACCGCGACCCGCCGCCGGACGGCGAGGGCGCCCAGCCGCCTGGCGAGCCGCAGGGGGAGGCGGCGCAGCCAGGGCACAGGGTAGAAGATCGCCAGCCCGCCGAGGTTGAACAGCAGGTGCACAATTGCGATCTGCAGCCCTTCGATGCGGTCGACCGCCAGGGCGGCGAGCAGCGCCGTGATCGTCGTGCCGAGGTTCGCTCCCAGGGTGATGGGATAGGCGTTGTCGAGGCTCAGCACGCCGGCAGCGATCATCGGGATCAGCAGCGAGGTGGCGATGCTCGACGACTGCACCGACACGGTGAGGACGGCCCCGACGATGATGCCGAGCACGCCCGCGCGGCCGAGCACCGCGTTGAGCGAGCGCTCCGCCGGCCCCGCGATGACCGCCCGCATGGTGCGGGTGATGCCGAACAGGGTGCCGAAGATCAGCCCGACGGCGGCCAGGATGAGCAGGATGGACGCGAGGGCCGTCTCACCGGCGAGCGCCACGGCAGCCCCTTCGAGCGCCCCGGTGGCGCCCGCGACGAGGGCCTTGGCGGGGCTGCGGAACTCCCCGGTGGCGATGTCGCCGAACGGCCCGCTCAGCACGACCGCCGTGCGCGACAGGATCCCCGTGGCCACCTCGAGCGGCGCGAGGACCGCGACGCTGGCCAGGTTGAACACGTCATGCATGGTCGCGCCGGTGAACGCGCGCCGGAACTCCTCGCTGCGGCGGATGCTGCCGACGGACGCGAGGGTGTTCGTGATCGTCGTCCCCACGTTGGCCCCCATGACGACGAACACCGCGTCCCCGACGCCGATGACGCCCGTCCCGACCATGCCGACCACCGTGGCGGTCGTGACCGACGACGACTGCGCCAGCACGGTGGCGAGGATGCCGACGAACAGACCCACGAGCGGCCGGTCGATGCCCCGGAACAGCTGGTCGGTCGCGTCGGCGCCCAGCCCCCCGATGCCGGTGCCGAGCGCGTCGACCGCGACGAGGAAGGCGTAGAGCAACGCGAACAGCGCCAGGAGCCGCAGGAAGCGCTCCCGCCGGCTGAGGTAGCGGGCAGCCCGCCGGCTGCGCGCGCGGTCGGGCTCTGGGGTGGGGTCGGTGGGCTGCATCCGCCTCGCCAGGTGAGCAGGAGTCCACCGGCAGGGTGCCGTCCCACGCGGACCGAGCGCAAGGCGGGCGGTCACCCGGCCGGCCGCGTCAGCGCGCCGGCTGCCGCGGGCGTGGAGGTCCCGGGCCCGTCAGCGCTCGCGCACCGAGGCTGGGACGGTCTCGGCGACCGGCTCGATCTCGAGGTGGAACGGACGGTCCAGCCCGTCGACCATGACGGGCTGCTGCCGCCCGGAGCTGCGGATTGCGGCCCGGGGAGCACCCCACGCGAACGCCTCCTGCACGCTCGTGCGGCCGTCGGCGGCGCCTCTCCTGTCTCCCCACCCGTCGCGGATCCCCTCGGTGAACATGTAGAAGCCCTGCAGCGACTGCCGGGTCTCGGGATCCTCGAACGACTTCTCGTGGGCGTGGGAGGAGTACGTCACGACCCGGTTGTCGCCTTCGACCCCGGGCGCAGCCAGCCCCGCTGCGTGGCACCCCTGGAACGACAGCCACATCTTGTCGGCGCGGATCGGCTCGAGCAGGGCGCCCAGCTCCCCCGCCCAGATGTAGCGGCTGTCGGTCGGCCACAGGGCGCTGACCCCGGCGCGGTGGCGGATGTGCCCGCTCATGCTGAACACCACCGTCGAGCGCTCGTCGGTCGTGCGCGCCAGCCACTCGAGCGCCCGGACGATCCGCTCGCCCGTGGCCTGCCTGTCGGTCAAGACGAGGATGTGGTCGTCTCGCCACCCACGGGCACGCAGCTCGTCGTGCAGGATCTGCGCGTCGGGCACGGAGCCGAAGGTGTTGCCGGCCCCCTGGTAGGTGTTGACGCCGACCAGCACCGCCCAGTGGAACGTGGCGGGGTCGCCCTCGCGCTGCCTGGCAGCGGCCTGGCTGGGGAACTCCTCCGCGAACAGCTCGGCGCTGTCGGGCGATTGCGGCGGAACGGCGAGCGCTCGCTGGGGCACGACGTCGATCGCCGCGAGCCACTCCGCGTCGACCACCCGCGCGGCTGCGGCCACCCAGGCCTCGTCGTCGGGGACGACCGCCCGGTCGGGCGGCCGGGTCAGCAGCGCGAGCTCACGGCGTACCGCCTCGGCGTCGAAGCCGACCCGGGGCGCCGGGTCCGCGGGCAGCAGCGCGAGCTCATGGCGCACGGCCTCGGCGTCGAAGCCGACCCGAGGCGCGGGGTCCGCGCCCAGCAGCGGTGCACCGCCGCCGAGCAGCACCGCCAACGTGAGCGCGAGCGCCGCGACGAACCAGGTGCGCGGCCACGCATCCTGCTCGCCGCGACGGGCGGTCACGGCGGATCCCCTGCCGGGTCGGTCGTGCGCGGTTCGAACAGCAGCACGTGCGCTTCCTCGTGGGCGATCGGCCGGTGCTCCACGCCGCGAGGGACGACGTAGAGCTCGTCCTCGGTGAGCACGACCTCCCGGACCGGGTCGCGCAGCTGGATGATGAGCCCGCCCCGGAGGCACAGGAACAGCTCGTCGGTGTCGCCGTGGCGATGCCAGTGGTAGGTGCCGTGCAGCTTCGCGACCCGCACGTCGTAGTCGTTCACGTGCGCGACGGTCTCGGGCGCCCAGGCCTCGGTGAGCCGCTCCAGCGACGCGCGCAGGTGCACCTTGCGATCACGCATCACAGCGCCCCCAGCAGCTTCGTCGGCGACTCCACGAGGTCAGCCACGTAGCGCAGGAACCCGGCGGCGTCACCGCCGTCGCAGATGCGGTGGTCGAAGGCGATCGACAGCTGCATGACCTTGCGGACCGCGAGCTCGCCGTCCACCACCCACGGCTTGTCGGTGATGCGCCCGACCCCGAGGATCGCCGCCTCCGGGTAGTTGATGACCATGTCGCCGCCGTCGACCCCGAACGCCCCGTAGTTGCTGACCGTGAAGGTCGAGCCGCGCAGCTCGTCGGGCGCGAGGCTGCGCTGCCTGGCACCCGTAGCCAGCCGGTTCAGGCTGGCGGCGATCTCGAGGGTCGACAGGGTGTCGGCGCGCTCGATGACCGGGACCATGAGACCCGCGTCGGTCTGCACGGCGACGCCGAGGTTCACGAACCGCTGCACGACGATCTCCCCGGCCTCCGTGTCGAGGCGGCTGTTCACCTGGGGGAAGCGTCGCAGCCCGGCGACGCAGGCGCGCAGGATGATCGCCAGCGGGGTGACCTTGGTCTCCTCGTGCGCGGCGTCGAGCTCGGCGCGGACCGCCACCAGGTCGGTCGCGTCGACGTCCACCCACGCGACGGCCTCGGGGATCTCCGTGCGTGAGCGCGCCATCTGCGCGGCGATCGTCTTGCGGATGCCCTTGAACGGCTGCCGCTCCACGAGGTCCTCGCTGGGCGCTCGGGGAGCGGTCACCGGCGGCGCCGCGGGCGCGGGCTCGGGCTCCGGCGGGGCTGCCTCGCGCTGGGCGAAGGCCTCGACGTCCTCGCGGGTGACGATGCCGTCCGGTCCTGATCCGGGCACTGACGCGAGATCGACCCCGAGGTCCTTCGCGAGCTTGCGGACCGGGGGCTTGGCGAGCGGGCGGCCCCCGCGGGCCGCGCCGTTGCCTGTCCCCGGCGCCTGGTCT
>SKPY01000402.1 GCA_007119305.1 Nitriliruptorales bacterium | reverse complement strand
TGGTTGTGGCGGTCGCGCCAGCGACCGTCATGGCGGTGCTGACACGGGCGTGACGGTCACGCCTCCAGCCGGGGCAGCGGCCGGGTGACGAGGCCCTCAGCGACCAGCCAGCGCAGCGTGCGCGTGATCGTCTCCTCGACCGGGGTGTAGACGAGTCCCAGCTCCCGCGTCGCGAGCGCGCCGTCGTAGGCGTGACCATGGCACAGCGTGCGCACCATCTCGCGGCACAGCGGCGGGCGTCTGCGCCGGAGCCGACCGACGGCCTCGACGCCTGCTCCCAGTGCGAGTGCGGCCGGCGCCGGCAGCGTGCGCGGCCGCGCCCGCAGGCCGGTCACACGCGCGAGCAGGGCGATGCCCTCACCGATCGTGAGCGTGGCGCCGTTCAGGACGTAGCGGGCGCCAGGGCGGCCAACGCGCTCGGCGAGCACGTGCCCCTCGGCGCAGTCGTCGACATCGACGATGCTCATCCGGGTGTTGACGACGGCCTTCAGCCGACCGTTCACGTAGTCGACGAGCAGGCGCGTGGTGCCCCCGCTCCGTCCGGGGCCCTGCACCGACGAGGGGTTCACGCAAACGATCTCCACGCCCCGGCGAGCCCCCTCGCCGAAGGCCACCTGCTCGGCCTCATGCTTGGATCGCTCGTAGTTGGACAGGAACCACCCGCGGTGGGGCGAGGACTCCCGGCCGACGGTCCCCGCCGCCTCGCCGATGGTGGCGGCGGATGAGGTGTGGACGACGCGCCGGACGCCGGTGCGGGCGGCGGCGTCGACGACGTTGCGCGAGCCGTCGACGTTCACCTCGAACAGCGGCGTCGGGTCGGCGAGGCAGAACGCATTGACCCCGGCGACATGGTAGACGACCTCGCAGCCGGCCAGCGCGCGCGTCAGCGACTCCGGGTCGAGGACGTCACCGCGCGCGGGCTCGGCCCCGGCCTCCGCCAAGGTGCGCGCGCTCGCGTCCGAGCGGCACAGAGCGACGACGCGGCGCCCGTCGCGCAGCAGGCGGCGCAGGACCGCGCCGCCGACCAAGCCGGTGGCCCCGGTAAGCAGCACCCGGCCGCTCACACGGCCCCCCCGCTCGCGTCAGCCTTGTCGCCGAACGCCGCGGAGAACAGCACCAGGTAGTGCACCGCCGAGACGACCGTCACCACGGCGGCGGCGAGCATGGCCCACTCGTCGAGGTAGAGGGGCCCCACGTGCACCGGCAGCCGCGCGATCGCGAGCAGGATGGCCACGAACTGGAGGTTCGCCTTGAGCTTGCCCCACACGGAGGGGCGGACGACGACGCCCTCGCTGGCGACCAGGCCGCGCAAGGCAAGGATGACGAGCTCGCGGCCGATGATGATGGCCGCGATCCACGCTGACGTCCGGCCGACCGCGACGAGCGCGATCAGGACCCCCGCCACGAGCAGCTTGTCGGCGGTCGTGTCCAGGAACGTGCCCAGCGTGGTGGTGACGTTCCAGCGGCGTGCGAGCCGTCCGTCGAGGAAGTCGGTCAGCGCGGCGGCGCCAAAGCCGACCGCGGCAGCGGTCACGGCTGGACTGCCGACAGGTGCGACCAGCACCACCGCCATGACGACCGGGGCGGCGACGATGCGGACGAGTGTGAGCAGGAGCACCACCCGCCGCGCACGCTGGTTGCGGTCGGTCAAGGGGGATCCTCACAAGCCAGGCCGAGCGGCAGCGCGAGTCTACCCTACGGCCATGCCGCAGTAGGATCCCCGCGCGCGCCCTGCACGACCGCGCCGCCCCGACGATCGGTAGAGCCGTGTCACCCCCGCCCGACACCTCCTGGGCACGCCACCCCGTCGCCGTGGCTGCCCGCGAGGTCGTCCTCATGGGTCCCCTCCGCGTGCTCGTGCACGTGTACAACCGGCCGCAGGTTGCGGGCCGGGACGTGCTGGCCCACCTCACGCCGCCGGTGCTCTTCGCCGCGAACCACGCAAGCCACCTCGACACGCCGGTGATCCTGCAGTCCCTGCCGGGTCGCTGGCGGCGGCGCACGAGCGTGGTCGCGGCCATGGACTACTTCTTCAAGCGGCGCAGCACCGGCTTCGCGGTCGCCCTGGCGTTCGCCACCGTGCCCATCGAGCGCAAGAACCTGTCCCGCGCCACCCACGAGCACGTCGACCGCCTGGTGGGCGCGGGCTGGAGCCTGCTCATGTACCCGGAGGGGACGCGCACGCGCACCGGCAAGCTGGGAGCGCTGAAGCCGGGGGCGGCACGGCTGGCGCTCAGGTACGGCATCCCCATCGTGCCGATCTGCCTCACGGGGACCCACGAGTCCCATCCCAAGGGCAGCGACTGGCCGACGTCCTACCCCGTGGAGGTCCGCTTCGGCGCGCCGCTGACGCCACGGGACGACGATCCCCGGGCGCTCACGTCCAGGCTCCGTGAGGCGCTCGTGCGGCTCGCCGAGGAGACCGGCCGTCCGGACCCGTGAGCGGTCCGCCTGGCGGTCACGCTCGCGGGGCGCGTCGCATGCTGCGCGCGGCGATCACGTCCGCCCCGGTGCCGAGGACGTCGGCCACGAGCACGGCACCGCACCGAACCGGGGCGACGACGCGCACGGTGCGCAGGGCGTCCACGATCGCGCGCACGGAGTCCCTGGCGACGGGCTCGGAGACGCGGACGGGGAGCCGGGGCAGGATGCCGCCCGTGACCCGCACGGTGGTCGAGACCTGCCGGCGGGGGTCGAGATGCTCCTGCTTGGCGTAGCGCTCGCCACGCTTGCACTCGAAGCCGCGGATCTCCACGATGTCGCCGTCTGCGGCGTCGACCTCGAGCCGGCAGCCGAGCGGGCACGAGGTGCACAGGTACGTGGCGGTGCCGACGGCGCTCATGACGCCGCTGCCCGAGAGGCCGGCACCGCATCGACGCGCAGCACGTCGCCGTGGAAGTCCTCCAGGAACCGCGGGGCCGCCTTGATGGAAGCCATCTCGGCCGGGACGAGTGCCCGCACCTTGCGCTGGTGCAGGGAGCCCAGGCGGATGACCGCGTCCTCGCGGATCGGCTCGCGCACCCGGAAGTACAGCGTGTGAGCCCGCTCGGACGAGATGGAGTGCGGCACGACGGAGGCGACGTTGTCACCCGGCACGATCCGGATGTTGTCGTCCGGCAGGCGCGTTCCGGCCACGCGCCGGCCTGCGCTGCGTCCAGCGATGAGCGACTCCTCGCTGACCCAGTCGGCGAGGTCGTTGATGTGGACGACGTTGCCGCCCGCGAAGATCCCCGGCAGCGACGTCTCCATCTGGCTCGTCACGACAGGTCCGCCGGTGAGCGGATCCAACCGCACGCCGAGCGTGCGCGACAGCTCGTTCTCCGGGATGAGGCCAACCGACAGCAGCAGGGTGTCGCACGGGATCGTCCAGGCCCGGTCGCGCTGCGGGACGAGGTGCGCGTCCACGGGCGCGACGGTGACCCGCTCGACCCGATCGCGTCCGGCGATGTCGACCACCGTCGTGGACAGGTGCAGGGGGATGTCGAAGTCGTCGAGGCACTGCACGACGTTGCGTCCCAGGCCGCCCGCGTACGGCATGAGCTCGAAGACGCCCGCGACCTCGACCCCCTCGAGGGTGAGGCGGCGGGCCATGATGAGCCCGATGTCGCCGGACCCCAGGATGACGGCCCGTCGTCCCGGGAGATAGCCGTGCAGGTTGACCATCTTCTGGGCCAGCCCGGCGGTGAAGATCCCCGCGGGCCGTGCCCCCGGGAGCGCGAGCGCCCCTCGGGTGCGTTCTCGCGCGCCCATCGCCAGCACCGCGGTCTCGGTGTGCACGGTCGTGATGCCGAGCGACGGCGACATCAGCGCGAGCCTGCTCGACGAGCCCGCGCCGCTGTCGATGTCCATGACGAACGCGTCGGTCAGCACGTCGACCTCGTGCTCGAGCACCTGCTCGAGGGCGCGCTCCGCATACTCCGGGCCGGTGATCTCCTCTGCGAAGTAGTGCAGGCCGAAGCCTGAGTGGATGCACTGGAGCAGGATCCCGCCGGCTTCACGCTCGCGGTCGACCACGAGCACCCGCTCCGCGCCGGTCTCCCTGGCCCCGAGCGCCGCGGCCAGCCCGGCAGGTCCGGCACCCACCACGACGGTGTCGTAGGAGCTCGCGAGGTGCTGCGCGTCGCCGGTGATCATGGCCCGACAGCCTCCTCGGCGGCCGCTGCCCGAGAGCACACGAGCCAGCTGTCGCCCCCGCGCTTGGTCACGCGCGCGATGGGGATGCCGAGCTCGCGGGCCAGCAGCTCGAGCACTCGCCAGGTGCAGAAGCCGCCCTGGCACCGGCCCATGCCGGCACGGGTGCGGAACTTGACGCCATCGAGGGTCCACGAGCCGCGCTCGATCGCCGCGACGACCTCGCCCTCGGTGACGAGCTCGCAGCGACACACCAGGTGGGCGAACGCGGGATCGGTAGCCGCCAGCCGCGCCCGCTCCTCGAGCGACAGGTCGGCGACGCGCACGGGTGGCGGAAGGGTCGGCTCGAAGTCGTCCCGCTCATGCAGCCCGAGCCCCTCAGCCTCGAGGATCTCGACCAGCAGCTCGGCGATCGCGGGCGCTGCTGTCAGGCCGGGCGAGGCGATGCCCGCCGCGTTGATGAAGCCCTTCGCCTGGGTGGGGCCGATGACGAAGTCGCCGGTGTCGGCGACCGGCCGCAGGCCCGCGAACGAGGCGATGACGTCCTTGCGGCTGATCCCCGGCACGAGCCGCTGCGCCGCGGAGAAGACCGCCTCCAGCCCCTGAATGGTGGTCGTCGTGTCCGCTTTGGAGTCGACGTCCTGCGCGGTCGGACCGACCATGATCGTGCCGTCCACGGTGGGGATGACGAGGATGCCCTTGGTCGTGGGGGACGGGCAGGGGAAGATGATCCGTTGCACGAGGCCCGCAAGCCGCTTGTCCAGCAGGTACTCCTCACCCTTGCGCGGCACGATCTCGAAGTCGCCCACGCCTGCCGCCCGCGCGATCTCGTCCGCGTGCACGCCGGCGGCGTTGAGCACGAACCGGGCCCGGTACGCACCTGCTGGGGTGCTGATCCGCCAGACGGCGTCGTCGTCCGGCGCGAGCGCGGTCACCGGCCGCTGGGTGTGGATCGCCACCCCGTTGCGCGCCGCGCTCTCAGCCAGCAGCAAGGTCGCCTCGTAGGGGTTGACCACCGCAGCCGTGGGCGCTGCCAGCGCGGCGACGATGGCGCTGCTCACGTTGGGCTCTGCGCGGCGG
>SKPY01000332.1 GCA_007119305.1 Nitriliruptorales bacterium | reverse complement strand
GCTTGCGGGTGCCGACCACCACGGCGCGACCGGCCACCACGGCCCGCACGCCGTGCCCGGCCACGGCCGTGAACGCGGTGACCGCCGGGAGCTCGCCCACCCGGTCGCGGGCGTGCTCGGCGATGGCCGCGCCGATGGGGTGCTCGCTGTCCGCCTCGACGGCCCCGGCGAGGCGCAGCACCGCGTCGGGATCGTCACCGTGCGCGGCTTCGGCGGCGACGACGGTCATCGCGCCCCGGGTGAGCGTGCCGGTCTTGTCGAACACCACCGTGGTGATCTCGCGCGTGCGTTCGAGCACCTCGACGCTCTTGATGAGCACGCCGAGGTCGGCTCCGCGCCCGGTCCCGACCATGATCGCGGTGGGCGTGGCAAGACCGAGGGCGCACGGGCAGGCGATGATGAGCACGGCGACCGCCGCGACGAGGCCGCGCACCGGCTCGCCCCCGAACGCCCACCAGCCCGCGAAGGTCACGGCGGCGACGACGAGCACGGCGGGGACGAACACGCCGGACACCCGATCGGCGAGCCGCTGGATGGCGCCCTTGCCGGTCTGCGCCTGCTCCACGAGCCGCACGATCTGCGCGAGCGCGGTGTCGCTGCCCACCGCCGTGGCACGCACGACCAGCACCCCGGAGGTGTTCACCGTGCCGCCGGCGACGCTCGACCCGGCCGCCTTCTCGACCGGCACGCTCTCACCGGTGAGCATCGACTCGTCCACCGCGCTGGCGCCGTCGGCGACCTCGCCGTCGGTCGGGATCTTCTCGCCGGGTCGGACCTTGAGCAGGTCGCCGACACGCACCGCGTCGATCGGCACGAGCTCCTCCACGAGGTCGCCGGCGCTGAGGTCGACGGCGGCGCCCGGCGCCTGCGGGTCGCGGATGACCCTGGCCTCCTTCGCGCCGAGCTCGAGCAGGGCGCGGATGGCCTGACCCGCGCGGCCCTTGGCGCGGGCCTCGAAGTAGCGGCCGAGCGCGAGGAAGGCGATGATCATCGCCGCGACCTCGAAGTACAGGTCGTGGCCGCCCTGGAACAGCACGACGGTGGAGTAGGAGAAGGCCGCGAGGGTGCCGATCGCGATGAGCGTGTCCATGTTCGCCGTCACGCGCAGCGCCCGCCGGGCGGCCTCGCGCAGGAACGGCCAGCCGGCCACGAACTGGACCGGCAGCGTGAGGCCGAAGATCGTCCAGCGCTGCCACTCCGCGAGGTGCATCTCCTGGCCGAAGATCATCCCGCCGGCGAACATGGACAGATACAGCACGACGAGCGACGGCGGCCACGCGAGCAGGTTGCGCCACAGCCACTTGCGCTGCTCCGCGCGCTCGTGCGCCACCGGGTCGCTGGGCTCCGCGCCTTCTGCGGCGTCGGGCCCGTCGGCGCCGCGCCACGAGTAGCCGATGCGGCCGACCGCGGACGCCGCCGCGTCGAGGTCGAGCGCCCCCTGCACCTCGAGGTGGACCTTGCCGGTCGCGAAGTTGACGTCCGCGCGCATGACGCCGTCCTGGCGCTCGAGCACCCGCTGCACGCGCGCGGCGCACGACCCGCAGGTCATGCCCTCGACGACGACGTCGAGGGTCTTGCCGGGGGAGGAGCCTGGCGCGGGTGTCACGCGGGGTCCGGCACCTCGTAGCCTTGGTCCTCGATGAGGCGCACGAGGTCGTCACGCGACAGCGTGCCCGCGTCGAAGTCGACGGTGACCGTGCGCGCGTCGATGTCCACGTGGGCCCGGCTCACGCCCGCGACGGGGGACAGGGCCCCCTCGATCGACGACTTGCAGTGTCCGCAGTGGATCTCCGGGACGGTGATGGTCGCGGTGGTCGTGGGGGTCATGCTCGGGCTTCCTCCGTGGTCTCGGGGGTGGGGCGCAGCACACGCTTGTCGTACTTCAGGGTCTCCATCAGCTCGTCGACGATCTCCGCGGTGCGGCCTTCCTGCATGGCCTTCGCGACGCACGTCTCGAGGTGGTGGCGGAAGACCACCCGGCTGGTGGCCTCCAGCATCCCCTGCACGGCCGCCAGCTGCTTCATGACGTCGGGGCAGTAGGCCTCGGCCTCGACCATGCGGATGACGCCGTCGAGGTGGCCGCGGGCCGTCTTCAAGCGGTTCGTGACCGCGGCGGTGTGGCTGTCCATGCCGTCCAGCCTACCCCACCTGGGGTGGGGTCGCACCCGGGGGCGGCGACCGGGGCGAGGATCCTCAGGGGAGCGCGGCGTCGAGACGCGCGACGAGCGGGGTGAGGTCGTCGGCAGCGACTGCCACCTGCGTGACACGGCGCGCGCGCTCCTCGAGCGCCTGGAGATCTCCGACCGCCTGGGCACGCACGAGCGTGGCGAAGTCGTAGGCACGTCCGGGGATGTCCACCCGCCGCGTCGGCACGTCGACGAGCTGGAGGGCCACGAGGGTGTCCGGGCCGCCCTTGTGCAGCTGGCCGGTCGAGTGCAGGAAGCGCGGGCCGAACCCCACCGTCGTGGCGACCTGCAGCCGGTCGCGGATGAGGGTCCGCGCCTCGCGCAGGGCCGCGCGCGCCGGCGCGGTCATGGGCACGTATGCCTGCAGCGCGACGTAGTCGCCGGGTTTCACGCGCGCAAGGAGCCCCTCGACGTCGCCCGGACCTGGTTCGGGCAGCTCACGGCCGGCGGCGACGTCGTCGAGCATCGCCTGCGTGTTGCGCTTGCTCTCCGTGACGTTCGGTTCGTCGAAGGGGTTGACTCCCAGCAGCAGCCCGGCGTACGCGGTGGCGAGCTCCCACTGCACGAACGCGCCGCCCAGGTCGGCTGCGTCGGCGACGTCGAGGACGAGCCGTGGAAGACCGGCCTCCGCGAGGTCCTGCGCGCCCGGGGCGGGCTCGCCGCCGAAGCGCACCTCCAGGAGCGCGCGGTCGGGGCCGTAGGCGTCGCCGTGGCCCACAGGCTCGTCGACGATGGGGACGACGCCGGTCCCGAGCTTGCCCGTCGACTCGGCGACGAGCTGCTCGACCCAGTCGCCGAGCGCCCCGATGCGGGGGTGGACGACCAGGGTGAGCTTGTCGCGTCCGGCGCGGGTCATGCTGCCCATGAACGCCCCGAGCAGCGCGGCCGGGTCGTCCGCAGCGGCGCTGTCCGGCGCGCACCGGGACGCCATGGCGGCAGCGCGCTCCCACACCGCGCGCACCGGCACCCCCGCCAGCGCAGCGGGCAGCATGCCGAAGAACGACAGCGCGGAGAAGCGCCCGCCGATGTCGTCGGGGTTCAGGAACACATCGCGCCAGTGCCCCGCGAACGCCTCGCGCTCCAGGGCGCTGCCGGGGTCGGTGATCGCCACGAGGTGGTTCGAATCCGGGACGATGCTCCCGGCGTAGCTTCCGAAGCAGCGCGTCTCCTCCGTCGTGCCCGACTTGCTCGCGACGAGCACGAGGGTGTCCCCGATGCGCTCGCGGTCGAGGGCTGCCGCCACGGCGTCGGGGTGGGTGGAGTCGAGCACCTCGAGCGGCAGCCCCTCGCTGCCGGGGTCGAACACCGTGGCGAAGACCTCGGGGGCGAGGCTCGAACCGCCCATACCGGCGAGCACGACCCTGTGGAAGCCCGACGAGCTCACGGTCGCGAGGAACCCTTGCAGCCGGGTGGTCGCGGCCGGCGGCTCGCCCATGACGTCGAGCCAGCCCAGGCGCTCGGCCACGTTGGCCTGCACCGCGGGATCGTCGGAGAACAACGAGGCGTCGCGCGCGTGCAGGCGGGTCCTTGCGTCCCGGGCGGCGAGCTCATCCAGCGCGTCGCGCACGGGCCCGAGCTCGCGTGCGTCCGTGCTGGCCATGGCGGCGACCCCCTTGCGTTGCGGAACGGGCGGCCTGTTGCAGCCGCGCCGACTGCCGGCCGCAGGCTACCGCACGGGCTCGTGGCGAGCACGGTGCGCGCGGACCGCCGAGTATGCCGCGCGGCGGCGTGCGATCGGCCACACTGGGTCCCGACAGCCAGCCGAGGAGGGCAGCACGGTGGCGCATGCGGATCCCGACCAGCCCTGGGGCCGGGCTCGTGGCCGAGCCGACGGCTAGGGAGCTGCGCTGGTCCCGCGGCGCGGCGCTGATCATCGCGGCGCTGGGTGGGCTCGCGCTGCTCGCGGGCAACCTCAGCGGGGACGAGCGCTTCGCCGCGCTGGGGTTCATCGTCGGCGGGCCGATGCTCGCTGTCGGCGCCCTCACCCTCGGCTACAGCAGGGTGGCCCCGCACCTGCGGACCTCGCGCTCGCGCAGGCGCTGACAACCCGCGCGGGGTAAGGGGCTCAGGCGCTCAGGTCTGTCCGCCGTCGCCCCGCAGGTACGCGCGGACGGGCGGGTAGGCGAAGTCGATGCCGTCCTCGTCCGCGAAGGCGGCCAGCACGTCGCGCCAGATCGTGTCCGTGAGCCCGCGCCGCTTGCGGATGTCGCACAGCACCCTGGCGGTGAGGCGGATGCCGCGCTCGTCCGCGTCCACATAGACGGCGGGGGTGAGGTAGGTGTAGGTGATGAGGTAGTGGTGCGACGCTTCGCGCAGGCGGGCATCGATCGCCTCCGCGTCGACCTCCGGCGCGTGGCGCTGCACGATCTCCTCGAGCAGCGCACGGGCCCTCCGCCAGTCGGACTCGAACGTGATCGGGACGGGCACCTCGTGCCAGATCCACGCCAGCGCGGCGCCGAAGTTCGCCAGCGGCTGCGTGAACAGCAGGCTGTTGGGCACGTGCAGGATGCGCCCGGTGGACTGGTCGGCCTCGACCCAGTTGCGGATCTCGAGCAGGCGGAACGCCAGCGGCCCCGTGCTCACGACGTCGCCGGCGAAGTCCGCGATCTCGACGCGGTCGCCGATGCGCAGCGGATGGCGCAGGCCCACGTAGACCCCGCCGGCGAGGTTGCGGATCACCTCCCCGAGCGAGATCGCGAGCCCCGCGGCGGCGAGCGCGAACACCGTGATGAAGGCGCCGAGCGCCCCGGCCCAAACGGTGCCGAGCACGATCACGACCAACGCGACGGTCACCCAGTTCGTGGTCTTGCGGACGCGGTACCAGGTGGCCGGCCGGTCGATCTGGGCGTGCAGCAGCCGCAGGAACAGCCAGCGCAGCACCAGGATGAGCGCGACCACGAACAGCGAGGCCGCGATGTTGCGCAGCACGTCCGCCCCGACGAACGCCGCGAGCTCCTCGCCCAGCTCCTCCGCGTTGACCACGTGCGCCTCCTCGGGGGGATCCGACGTCGACGGACGATAGCGCGGCGGTGCGAGCGCCTGCGACAGGCCCGCGTTGGCGG
>SKPY01000122.1 GCA_007119305.1 Nitriliruptorales bacterium | reverse complement strand
GGGCCGGCCGCGAGCACGAGCCGGCCCTGGGTGCGGACCGTCATGCTGTCGAGGATCGCGTCGCCGAGCTGCAGCGCGTCCTCGCGCCACTCGGGACGATCGAAGCGCTCCGCGCCGAGCAGCAGCGCCCAGGCAACCTCCAGGTCGGCGTCGCTTGCCGGCATGTCGTCCACGACCGCCCCGTCCTGCCAGTGCCAGGCCAGCAGGCCATCGGCGCGTTGGAGCTCGTCGCGCGCCCAGGACCAGATCGCCTCGAAGCGGTCTTCGTCCCCGGCTACCACCGCGAGCAGCATGCCGTAGCCCTGCCCCTCGCTGACGGTGTCGCCGCCCTGGTCGAGCCGGACTACCCGCCCGTCCGCGGCGACGTACCGGTCGAGGAACTCCGTGGCGCGTTCACGAGCCTTGGCCTCGCGTGGCGGCTCGGCCGGGAAGCGGTGGAACACGAGGAAGCTGACAGCAGCGACGAGCACCAGCGCGGCGAGCAATCCAACAACCCGAGCGGCACGACGTCGCGAACCCGCCATGGCTGTTCTCGGGGCGGGGGGAACCGGCAGTCAGACGTTGAAGCCCATCGCCTGGAGCTCGAGGCGGGCCTCGTCGGAGATCATCTCGGTCGACCAGGGCGGGGAGAACACGAACTGCACGTCGACGTCTTCGACGCCGGGCAGGCGCGCGAGGACGAGGGTGCACTGCTGGTGGATCAGCTCGGTGAGCGGGCAGCCCATCGTGGTGAGCGTCATCTCGACGGTGACCTTGCCCTGGCCGTCCTTCTCGATGCCGTAGAGCAGGCCGAGGTCGACGATGTTGATGCCGATCTCCGGGTCGATCACGGCCTTCAGCGCCTCGCGCATCGAGTCGGTCGTGGCCATGCCGTCGTCGTCGACGGGCCAGTCCTCGAGCTGGCCGGCGTCGGCCTGCGCCTCGGCCACCTCGTCCATGTCGTCGGTGGCGAACGCTCGCATCGGGTCGGTGCTCACGGTCGGATCAGCTCCTGGTGCTCACTCGTGGGTGACGCGGTGCTCGGCGCCACCCTCACGGTAGGTCGTGATCGCGTCCTTCAAGGCCATCCAGCCGAGCAGCGCGCACTTCACGCGCACGGGGAACTTCGCCACCCCCTGGAAGGCCACGCCGTCGCCGAGGTCCTCCTCGCGCTTGATGCCCTCGCCGTGCAGCATCAGACGGAAGCACTCGGTGAGGTCGTCGGCGTCGGCGAGGTCGCGGCCGGTGACCGCCTGGGTCATGACCGAGGCGCTCGCCATCGAGATCGAGCAGCCCTCACCGTCGTAGACGACCGCGTCGACCGTGTCGTCGGCCACCCGCAGCCGCAGGTCGAGCTCGTCGCCGCACAGCGGGTTCGAGTGGTGCACGTGCACGTCGTGACCGTCCAGGTCGCTCGACCGGTTCCGCGGGTTGCGGTAGTGGTCGAGGATCATCTCCATGTACAGGTCGTCCAGCGACACGGCTCACTGCCCCCTTCCGGGGCTGCGCGCCCCCGGCCCCGCGTCCGGCAGGAAGAACTGCTTCGTCGTCTCGATCGCGGCGCACAGCGCGTTGATCTCCTCGACGGTGTTGTAGAGGTAGAAGCTCGCGCGCGTCGTCGCGGCCGACCCGAGCGCACGCACGAGCGGCTTGGCGCAGTGGTGGCCGGCCCGCACGGCCACCCCCTCGCGGTCCATCAGGGTGCCGACGTCGTGCGGGTGCACCCCGGCGATGGCGAAGCTGAGCGCCGCCCCCCGGCGGGCGGGGTCCTTCGGCCCGTGCACGGTGACGCCGTCGAGCGCCTCGAGGGCGGGGATCGCGCGCTCGAGGATCGCCACCTCATGCGCGCGCACCGCGTCCATGCCGAGGGCGTTCAGGTAGTCGACCGCGGCGGCCAGCCCGACGGCCTCCGCGAACGCCGGGGTGCCGGCCTCGAACTTGTAGGGCACATCGTTGAACGTGGTGCCCTCGAGGGTGACGTCGCGGATCATCTCGCCGCCGCCGAGGAACGGCGGCATCGCCTCGAGCAGCTCCGGCTTCGCCGCGAGGCAGCCGATGCCGGTGGGGCCGCACATCTTGTGGCCGGAGAAGGCGAGGAAGTCGGCGTCGAGCGCGAGCATGTCGGTCGGCAGGTGCGGCACGCTCTGCGCTCCGTCGACGACGACCACCGCCTCGTCGTTGGCCGCCCGCACCCGGGCCGCGAGCGCGCTCACGTCGATGATCGTGCCGACCACGTTGCTCATCGCGGTGACGGTGAACAGCTTGACTCGGCCGGTGGCCACGATCTCCTCGAAGGCGTCGAGGTCGAGCTCGCCCTCGGGGGTGATCGGCACGTAGCGGATCTCGAACCCCGCCTCGGGCGCGACGAGCTGCCAGGGCACGATGTTCGAGTGGTGCTCCAGCTGCGTGGACAGCAGGATGTCGCCCGCCCCGAGCCGCACGCGGGCGTAGGAGTAGGCGACGAGGTTGAGCGCCTCGGTCGCGTTGCGGGTGAACACGAGCCCCCGCGGGTCGGCCCCGACGAAGCGCGCGATCTTGGCGCGGGCAGACTCGAAGCGGTCGGTGGCCTCCTCGGACAGCGCGTCGACGCCGCGGTGCACGTTGGAGTTGCACGTCTCGTAGAAGCGCACGAGCGCCTCGATGACGGCGCGCGGCTTCTGCGACGTCGCGGCCGAGTTCAGGTAGACGAGCGGGCGGCCGTGCACCGTCCGGTCGAGGACCGGGAAGTCCTTGCGGACGGTAGTCGGGTCGAACATCCGCGCGTTCATCCCTTTCGAGTGTAGGAGGCCAGCGCCATCCTACGCGGCGGCCCCGCGCAGGTGCTCGTAGCCCTTCGCCTCGAGCTCGTCGGCCAGCTCGGGACCGCCGGACTGCGCGATCCGCCCGTCGAGCATGACGTGGACGTGGTCGGCCGCGACGTAGTTGAGGATGCGGGTGTAGTGGGTGATGAGCAGGACGCCGAGGTCCGGGCCGCGCATCCGGTTCACGCCCTCGCTGACGACCTTCAGAGCGTCGATGTCCAGCCCCGAGTCGGTCTCGTCGAGCACGGCGATCTCCGGCTTGAGCACGGCCATCTGCAGGATCTCGAAGCGCTTCTTCTCACCGCCGGAGAACCCCTCGTTCACGTTGCGCGACAGGAACTTCTCGTCCATGTCGAGCGCGGTCATCGCCTCGCGCAGCGTCTGCATGAACGCGCGGACGGACACGTCCTCCTCGTGCAGCGCGTTCAGGCTCGTGCGCAGGAAGTTCGTGAGCGACACGCCCGGGATCTCCGTCGGGTACTGCATCGCGAGGAAGAGCCCGAGCTGGGCGCGCTCGTCGGGGGTCATCTCGCTCACGTCGGTGCCCTTCACGAGCACCTGCCCGCCGGTGACCTCGTAGGCGGGGTGGCCCATGATCGCGTAGGCCAGCGTGGACTTGCCGGAGCCGTTCGGCCCCATCAGCGCGTGCGTCTCGCCCTTGGAGACGGCGAGGTCGACGCCCTTCAGGATCTCCGCGCCCTCGACCTCGACGGTCAGGCCCTTGATCTCCAGATCTGCCATGGTTCGCGTGCTCCTTCGCGTGTCGGAACTGTTGTGGTCTGTGCTCGCCTCAGTGGCGCGGCACGGGCGCGTCGTTCAGCTGCTCGTCGACGTCGACCCAGATGGCCCCGTCCTCCACCTTGGCGGCGTAGACCGGGACGGGCTTGACCGCCGGCAGCGACAGCGCCTCGCCGGTGTCGAGGTTGAACGTGGAGCCGTGCAACGCGCACTCGATCTCGTCGTCGGTGACCCAGCCCTCGTGCAGCGGGTACTCCTCGTGACTGCAGGTGTCGTGGCAGGCCTTGACCGTGGTCTCGTCGACGCGGACCACGCACACGGGCTCGCCGCCGAGGTCCACCCGGAGGGCCGCGCCCACCGGGAGGTCGTCGACCGCCACGACGCGCTCGAACGCCATCTAGACCCCCGCCTTTGCGCGCTCGCTGCGCCGCGGGTCCATCAGCGCGAGGTCGCCCTGCTCGATCTCGTGCTCGATCTCGGCGAGGACGGTCTCGGTGACCCCTGGCAGGTCGATGCGGTCGGTGACCTCGGCGAAGAAGCCGAACACGAGCATGCGCACCGCCTGGTGCCGCGGGATGCCCCGCGACTCGAGGTAGAACAGGTGCTGCTCGTCGAGCTGGCCCACCGAGGAGTGGTGACCGCAGCCGACCACGTCGGACGTGAGGATCTCGAGGAACGGGATCGAGTCCGCCCGCGCGCCGTCGGTCAGGATGAGGTTGCGGTTGGTCTCGTCCGAGGTCGTGCCCTTGGCGTGCGGCTCGATGCGGATGTTGCCGTACCACACCGCCCGCGACCGGCCCTGCAGCGCGCCCTTGTAGACGCTCTCGCTCGTCGTGTGGCTCGCGTTGTGGTGGATCAGCGAGCGGTGCTCGACGTGCTGGCCGGCGTCGGTGAAGTAGACGCCGAGCAGCTCGCCGTCGGCGCCTTCGCCGTCGAGCTTGACGTCGGGGCGCAGGTAGACGGTCTTGCCGCCGAGGGTGACCTCGAGGTGGCGGTAGCGCGCGTCGCGCAGCACCCGGCCCTTGTGGACGCCGATGTGGTCCACGGCATCGCCCCAGTCCTGGGCGGTGACGAGGTCCGCGCGCGCGCCGGCACCGGCGACGACCTCCACGACCTCGACGACCGTGGCGTCGGCGGCACCGGTGTGGTCGACGTAGACCTTCGCCTCGGCGTGGTTGCCGAGCACGATGAGCACGCGCGGGGTGACCGCCCCCGGCCGGGACACGTGGATGCGCACCGCGATCGGGTCGGCCAGCGCGACGTTGGCGGGCACGTGCACGAGCACGCTGCCGGTGAACGCGGCGAGCGCGTACGCGTCGAACTTCGTCGCCGCGCCGACGACGCTGCCGAGATGCTCGCGCACGACGTCGGCGTGCTCGACCGCAGCGGTGGCGAAGTCGGTGACGACGAGGCCCTGCGCGGCGGCCTCGGGCGCGAGCTGCGCCGCGTGCACGCCACCGTCGACGACGGTGATCGACGCGGCGACGTCGCGCGCGGAGCCGAGCAGCCGCGAGACGTCGGCTGGCGGCTCGCCGCTGTCGGTCTGCACCGGGCGCTCGAGGTCGAACCGCGCCGGGTCGGTGCGCCGCCACTCCTCGACCCGCTTGTGCGGCCAGTCGAGGTCGGCGAACGCCTTGTAGGCCTCAAGCCGGCGGTCCCGCAGCCAGTCGGGCTCCCCGTAGCCCGCACTGAGCGCGACCACGTCCTGCTCGGTGAGACCCTTGATCGAAAACTCG
>SKPY01000272.1 GCA_007119305.1 Nitriliruptorales bacterium | reverse complement strand
GTCGACCATGGGGCGTGACGACGCTTGGCGGCGATGCATAGCGGTACGCGCAGTCGCGCAGATGCTCGAGCCGCATGGCTGCTCCGTCTGTGGCGACGATGCGCGCCGGTCCTAGCGCGCTGGTCCTGCTGTCAGCGGGGCGCTGCGGGGTCCGCCCTCGAGCACGCTTTGCTAGGCTCGCGCTCCCGCCGGAGGCAAGGGAGTCGCTGCATGCCCTACGTGACGCGAGACGGTGTGCGGCTCCACTACGAGCGCACGGGCCTGGCGGGGCGGGAGCTGGTACTGGTCCACGGTTGGTGTTGTGATCACCGCGTGTTCGCACCGCTGGTCGAGCACTTCCGCGGGACCCACGCGGTGACGGTGCCGGACCTGCGCGGCTGCGGCGCAAGCGATCGGCCGGACGACGGCTACGACATCGCCTCCCTCGCCGACGATGTCGCGTGGCTGTGTGACGAGCTGGGCATCGCCGACCCGGTCCTCGCCGGTCACAGCCTCGGCGGCATGATTGCCGTCGAGCTGGCGGCACGCCATCCCCGGTTGCCCGCGGCGGTGGTCGCGTTGGACCCCGGCCCCATCACCAGCACGGCAGAGGCCAGGCAGGTGTTCAGCGGGTTGGCGGCTCAGCTGGAGGGCCCCGCGGGCGAGGCGGTGCGGGAAGCGTATGTGCGCGCGCACGTGGTGGGCGGCCTCGAGGATGAGCAGGCGCGCGCGATCATCGACACGATGTGTGCCGTGCCGTTGGACGTCGCCGCCGCCGTGCTGCGGGGCACGGTGGCGTGGAATGGGCTGGCCGCGCTCGTGCTGTGTCAGGCGCCGCTGCTGGTGCTGCTCGCGCAGGCGCGCGGCAGCAACGCACCGGAGCGGCTGCTGGCGGCCAAGCCCGATGTCCGCATCGGCGTGACGGTCGGGGCTGGGCATTTCCATCACCTGGAGGTCCCAGACCAGGTCATCCCGATGCTCGACCGGTTCCTGTGCGAGATCCGCGCGAACGGCGCGGAAGCCTTCGAGTAGCCGCTGGCTCGGTCACCGTTGGGGCGTCGCTCAGACATCTGCAAGAGCATCCTGCGGCGCGAGCGCGCAAGGCACGAATCGCTGCCGTCGCGTCGGCCACGACGGCGGCGTCGAGCAGCGCAGCGCCGGACCCGACGTCAGGCGCCGCTCTGGGGCTTGAGGCCGTGCTCTTTCGTGAGCTCCCGAAGCAGCTCGTGGGCTCGTTGCGCGCGCCAGGCGTCGTGCTGCTGGCACTCGCGGATGAAGTCAGCCACCTCCGCGTGCTCGGCATCGGCATCCGCGAGGTAGGTGTCGTACAGGTCCGCGGCCTTGAGCGCGTGGTACTGGATGCTCACGAGGTTGTAGACGATGTCGTCTGCCGGGGAGTGTGCACTGCCCATCTGGCTCCTACTTGTCCCGAGGATGCGCGTATGCCCCCGGCGGCCGGCGGAGAAACGAGCAGGGCCGGCAGACGCCGGGGTGGGCTGGGGGACCGCACCGCAAGTCCCGTTCACCGGGCGCTGAAGGTCGAGGCGTGGGTGCCGTGGCCGCGGGCGGACACGTGGGGAGCAGATCGACCTCGAGGACCATCCGCGCAGTCGCTGCAGGTGGCAGGCGGCGGGCAGTGGCTACCGGTGCAGGTGCCGTCCACGTATGGCGGGGTGTGGCTGCACCGCCGATGCCTGTGCCGAAGTTCGCGCCGCGGGGGCCGCGCGCAGCGCCGGCGCTGGCGCGTGCGGTCAGCACAGCCGCACGAGGTCGACCGCGCGCGTGTCGGCTGCGCTCATGCCGGCGGTGTTCGTGGCGGACAGCCGGACCACGTGCGTGGTCGTCCCACACGCCACGTTGGCGTACAGGCGCGCCAGGAGACGCTCCCCGGTGCCGAGCAGCGGGTCCTGCAAGTCGCTGCGGTTGGTCTCCCACACGAGCGCGTCGCCACGGAGTCGCCCGTCCTCGCCGTCACGGGCTGCGCCTGCAAGCGTCACGTCGGCGAACCACTGCTCACGCTGCTCGTCGAAGTCGACATACCCGAGCAGGCTGCGGCCAGGGGGGACGGTGATCGTGACCGCGGGCGGGTGACGCGGAGCTGGCCGCGTCGCCGTCGGCGTGGGCGTCGGCGTGGGCGTGGGCGCGGGCGTGGCCGTCGGCGTTGCTGTCGGCGTTGCTGTCGGCGTGGCCGTCGGCGTTGCTGTCGGCGTGGGCGCGGGTGTCGGCGTCGGCGCGGGTGTCGGCGTGGGACTCGGGGTGGGCCGCGGGCGGGGGCTCGCTGTGAGCGTAGGCGAGGCGGTCCCTTCGGGCTCGGCAGCCGGTGTGGGTGGCGCAGGCTCGTGCGGTGGCTGCGTCGTGGTCGTCGCATAGCCGGGCACCGCGACTGCGAGCGTGGCGAACGCGAAGACGGCCGTGAGCTTGATGCCCAGGCGGGCCGCCACCGCACGGCGGCCGCGGCGCAGCACCCGGGTACGGTCGAGCGGCGCCGGGAGCGGCAGCTCCCGCTGGAGCCGCTGCAGATCGTCCTGGGCACTCATGGCTCACCCCGTCGACGCCAGGGCGTCGTAGGCCGCCTCCACCGCGTCGAGCTCAGCGACGATGACGTCGGCGGGGCGCTCCAGGATCACGCTGATCTGGGGAGGCGCGAGGACCTCCCAGTGGCGCAGCAGGAGCAGTGCGCGTTCGTGCGGCGTCAGCTGGGCCAGGGCGCTCACGAGCCCGTCCAGCCCCGGCGCGTCCGCCCGCGGGTCCGGTGCTGGCGGCACCCGCTGGAGTCGCGCGCGACCGACCGCGAGGCGCACGACGGTGCACAGCAGGAACAGCTCCTGATGCTCGCGGGGGACCTGGCTCCAGCGGGCGTAGGCGCGCACGAGCGCGTCCTCGACCAGCGCCGGTCCGGCGTGCAGGTCGCCGGTGAGCAGGCCGGCGAGGTTGCCGAGGCGTTGTTGCTGCCGCTCGTCGAGGAACGGTTCGAGCTCGGTGTCGCGGCGCTCGAGCGCCTGCTTGAACTTGAAGCCGCTCGTGTTGAGCTCGAACTCGGTGACCAGCGGCAGCAAGACCCCCAGGGTGACGAGCCCCACGCCCGCGACGACGAGCAGGGTAGCCAGCGTCCCCGCCTCGAGCACCAGGCCGAGGGCCCAGCAGGCGAGGCCGAACGACCCCAGCAGCAGCTCCCGTGGGCTGCGGGCGAGCGCACCCAAGCCTCGCCGCCAGGCCCAGCCTCTGCGCACGCACGCCATTCGTCCGTCTCGCCTTGTCAGGTGCCTGCTGCGGCGTGTGGCTGGTCGTCCGCCCGGATGCTGCGCATGCGCCGGGCGCCGTCGAAGCTCTCGATGAGGTCGCGGGGGGCGTCCGCGAAGCGCCACATCTGTGGCGGGGTGCGCCGCCGCGGGGAGATCAGCAAGGCCATGGAACCCAACGGGTCGCCGGCCGTGTCGGCGCTTGGGGCGGTCTCGGCGCAGGTGTAGTGGATCCCCAGGGCGTGGTCCGGCGGCCGGCGTGCGCCGCTGGTGGCGATCGGTGTCTGGGCCTCCCGCAGGGTCTCCATGGCCAGGTCGTGCGGGAAGCGGTAGCGGCCGCCGGCGCGCGACGAGACGAGCGTGATGTCGGGCCGGATGCGCGACACCAGCTCGAGGTTGACGCCGTGCTTGGACGCATGGTGGGGGACCTTGAAGACGTGGGCACGCAGCGCGTCGCTGCCCATGCTGCGGCGCATCTCGCGGCCCAGCTCCCGGTCATGGTGGCTGTGCAGCTGGGGGAAGTCGAGGGTCGCCTGCGCCCAGGCAGTGGTCTGCGCGTCCGCGCCCAGCAGCAGCACCCACGGGTTGTTGCGCAGGTACACGCGGTTGTGGAAGGGGCCGTCGTCGGCAAGTGCGGCTGCCCGCGCCACGCGGGTGGCGGGATACTCGACCTTGAGCGCCAGCGACGCGTCGTTGATCAAAACGCCGTAGGAATCGAACCGGCTGCGCAGACCGATGCCGGGGGCCACGACGGTGAGCTTGACCTGCCCGAGATGGTAGGTCAGGCCGCTGGTGGGCTGGAGGTGCCGCAGCTGCGCGCTGCGGCGTTCCAGCGCCACCATCATCTCGACGAACGCGCCGTTGGGGTGGTAGTAGCCGGGCTCCCACAGCTCCTGGACCTCACCGGCATAGGCGCCGGTCAGCAGCTCCGGCAGGCCGCCGATGTGGTCGTCGTGCGGATGGGACGCGACCACCAGCGGGATCAGCGGACGCCGTCCACGCGCGGGCAGGATGCCCGCGGCGTGCAGCGCGTCCAGCAGGGCGGGCAGCTTGCGGGTGGTGGCGACGTCGACGACCAGCGCCCGGCGACCGTCCTGGTCGGCCGGCAGGAGCAGCAGCTGCGTGTCACCGTCACCGACGTTCAACACGAAGTAGACGAGCCAGTCGCCGCCATCCTGCTTGCAGGCGTCGACGAAGCCCTGACCGTCGGGTGGATCGAGCAGCTGGGGCGGGACCGCCCACGCAACCGCCGACGGCGTCGCCGTCCCGGCCTCGGGCGTCGGCGCCCGGCCGCGGTCCTCGGCCTGCTCGTCGTTGCGCTCGAGCAGCCGCCGGCGCTGCGCCTGGTCCTGCGCGACCACGTCGACCGCGGCGAAGAACGCCAGCTTGGCAACCTCGCGCGCCTCATCGCTGAGGTCGTGGGGGGCGCCGTCGACCAGCTCGGACAGAGGCCGGTCCCATTCGACGTCGTCGGCGCTTGCGGCCAACCGGGTGTTGGCGGCGGGACTCAGGCGCGCCGCGAACACGTCACCGACGCGCGGGTCTGCCTCCGCTGGCTGGCCCGTGGCGGTGTACCAGCCCGCCGCCAGTGCCTTCAGGGCGACGCCGATGTGCCGGACGTCGTCCACTGCGTGGAACCGCACCCGCCCGTCCGTGTCCGCCGCCGGCCACGGGTACACCGCGAGCGTGGCAGTTTCCTCGGCGAGCTCGTCGACGATGAGGTAGGACAGCGCCGCGACGGTGTCCTGCCGGTAGCCTGCTGCCGCGAGCGCGGGGGGCAGCCACGGGCGCCGCACCTGCTCGCCGTCTTGCGTGGCCGTCATGCTCAGCCCCTCTCACGGGCCTCTGGACGGTGCTGCGACCGCCCTCGGCACGGGTGCTTGTTCATCCCAGGCGCACCGCGGGGTAGGGGAAGTCCGCCGGCCGCGGCAACGCCGGGTCGACCCAGCGCCGCATGGCCGCGTCGCACACCGCGTAGCCCCAGTTGATCAGCGCCTCCTGCTGGCGGGTCGGCAGCGCCCGCAGCCGCGTGGGCAGCGC
>SKPY01000342.1 GCA_007119305.1 Nitriliruptorales bacterium | reverse complement strand
GGGCGCTGAACGCGAGCGTGGCGCGCTCGTCGGGAGCGGCCGCGACGGTCTCGACCGTCGTCTCGAACGTCCCGTCGAGTGCGGCGACCCGCCACTCGGAGGTCATCCGCAGCGGCGGGCCGGCCTGCACGTCGTGGGCGTCGGGCACCACCTCCGCCAGCGCGGAGGGGTCGGCGAGCGCGGCCCACACCGCGTCGGGCGGGGCGGGCAGGTCGCGGCTGCCGGCGATGTTCACGACGCCTCCCCGCCGGCCCGTGCGCGCAGCGCGTGCAGCTCGTCGGGCGACAGCGGCATGCGGTGGATCGGGATGCCTTCGGCGTCCTCGATCGCGGCTGCGAGCGCCGCGCTGACCGGGATCACCCCCGCCTCCCCCGCCCCCTTGATCCCGAGCGGGTTCAGCGGCGAGGGGGTCTCCAGGTGGTCGATCGCGATGGCGGGGATCTCCGTCGCGTAGGGCATGAGGAAGTCCATGAACGAGGCGTTCGTGAGCTGCCCGGCCTCGTCGTAGGCCATGCGCTCGTACAGCGCGCCGGCGATGCCCTGCGCGACGCCACCGTGGATCTGGCCCTCGACGATGCGGGGGTTGATGAGCGGGCCGCAGTCGTGCACGACCGCGTAGCGCAGGATGCGCACCTCGGCGGTGTCCGGGTCGGTCTCGACCACGGCGGCGTGCATCCCGTTGGCGAAGGTCGAGCGCAGCGGGGAGTAGTAGTCGCGGCCTTCGAGGCCCGGCTCGTCGTCGTCGGCGATCGGGGGACGGTCCTCGCTGGCGGGCAGGGCGAACTGGGTGGCGGCGCGGGCGCTCTCGTCGAAGGCGTACCGCAGCGGGTTGGACAGCACGGCGACGGCCTTGAGCGGGATCGCGTCGCCCGGGGAGCCCTTCACGCGCACGATCCCCTCGCTGATCTCGAGGTCGTCGGGGTTGGCTTCCAGCGCCTCCGCGGCGATCCTGAGCGCCTTCGCGCGGACCTTGCGAGCCGCCAGCGCGATCGCCGAGCCGCTCATCACCGCCGCACGGGAGGCGAACGTGCCGACGGCATAGGGGAACCGGCGGGTGTCGCCCGTGGTGACGTGCACGTCGTCGAGCGGGACACCGAGCTCGGTGGCGACGATCTGGGCGAACACCGTCGCGTGCCCCTGCCCTTGCGACGACAGGCCGGTGTAGACGTTGACGCGCCCGCTCGTCTCGACGTGGACGTGCCCGCCCTCGTAGGGGCCCACGCCGGTGCCCTCGACGTAGCAGGCGAGGCCGATGCCGAGACGGCGGCCCTCGGCCGCGGCCTCCGCCTTGAGGCGCGGGAAGTCGTCCCAGCCGATCAGCTCCCGCACCTTCGCGAGGGTCGCGGGGAAGTCGCCCGAGTCGTAGATCGCCGGCCGCCCGTCCTGGAAGACGAGTCCGATGTCATACGGCATCTCGTCGGGCGCGATGAGGTTCGCGGCCCGCACCGCGGCGCGGTCGCGCTCGAGGCGGGCGGCGATCGCGTCGACGGTGCGCTCCATCGCGAAGCACGCCTGCGGCCGCCCGGCTCCGCGGTAGGGCGTCACCGGGCAGGTGGTCGAGTACAGGCTCTCGAACGCGACCCGGTAGGCGCCGAGCTTGTACGGTCCCGGCAGCTGCGTGGCGGTGATGATGGGCACGATGAGCCCGTAGGGCACGTAGGCGCCGTTGTCGTGGCGGAAGCGCACGTCGAGGCCGAGGATGCGACCGTCGTCGTCGAAGCCGACGGTGATGTCGTGCGTCTGCGCGCGCTCGTGGGTGGCCGCGACGAAGTGCTCCACACGGTCCTCGGTCCACTTCACGGGACGCCCCAGGAGCCGGGCGGCCCACGGCACGAGGATCTCCTCCGCCCACGGGTGCATGATCTTGACGCCGAAGCCACCGCCGACGTCCGGGGCGACGCACTCGACCTTCTCCGCCGGCAGGCCGAGCTTGGCGGCCACGGCGAAGCGCACGCTCGTCGGCGTCTGGGTGGACGAGTACACCCGCAGGGTGCCGTCGTCGGCGTCCCACCGGGCGTACACGCCGCGGGCCTCCAGCGGCGTGGACGCGCTGCGCTCGATCTCGAGTGCGAGGTCGAGCGTGTGCGGCGCCTGCGCGAGCGCCGCGTCGACGTCGCCGACCTCTTGCACGAGCGCAGCAGCCACGTTGCCGGGCACGTCGTCGTGCACGCGGGCCGCCCCGCGGGCCGCCGCGTCGAGGCCCACCACGGGCTCGAGCGGCTCGTAGGTGACGTCGATCCGCTCGGCGGCGTCCTCCGCGACGTAGCGGTCCGTGGCCACCACCATGGCGACCGGCTCGCCGACGTGTCGCACGACCGCGTCGGCGAGGCAGCAGGCGGTGCGCGGCTGCGTCAGTGCCGGGTGGGGGATGAGCAGCGGCAGCGGCTCGCGCAGCCGCGCAGGCAGATCCTCGTGGACGTAGAGCGCGACGAGGCCGTCGACGTCGAGGGCGTCGGCGACGTCGATGTCCGTGATGCGGGCGTGCGCGTGCGGGCTGCGCACGAAGGCGACCTCGAGCGCGTCGCTGCCGAGGTCGTCGAGGTAGCGGCCCTCACCGCGCAGCAGGCGCGGGTCCTCGCGGCGCGCGATGCCCTCGCCGAACAGCCGCGTCGTCATGGCCGGTCCCCCTGCTCCGCGAGCAGCTCCGCCGCACGGTGCACGGCCCGGAGGATGTTCTGGTAGCCGGTGCAGCGGCAGAGGTTGCCGCTGATGCCCTCGAGCGCCTGCTCCTCGGTGGGCTCGGGCTGGTCGGCGAGCAGGCCGCAGACGGCCATGACGAACCCGGGGGTGCAGAAGCCGCACTGCAACCCGTGGCACTCGGCGAACGCCTGCTGGACGGGGTGCAGCGTGCCGTCCGGACCGGCGAGGCCCTCCACCGTCGTGACCTCGTGCCCGGCGACGCTCACCGCGAAGGCGAGGCACGAGCGCACGGGCTCGCCGTCGAGCAGCACGGTGCAGCAGCCGCACACCCCGTGCTCGCAGCCCACGTGGGTGCCGGTCAGCCCGAGGTCGTGGCGCAGCGCGTCCGACAGCAGCCGCCGCGCGGGCACCCGCAGCTCCCGGGGCCTGCCGTTGACCACCAGCGTGAACTCGTGCAGATCGTCAGCCGTCACGGTTCGCGTCTCCGGTCACGGCGGTCGCGGGCGTCGGCGACCGCCTCCTGCAGTGCACGTGCCGCGAGCACGCCAGCGAGGTGGCGGCGGTACTCGGCGCTGGCGTGCAGGTCCGAGCCCGGCCGGACCGCTGCGCGGGCCTGCTCGGCCACCGCCTCCAAGCGCACCCTGGCGGGGGCGGCTCCCGCGAGCAGCTCGGTGAGGTCGACGGCGACGGGCACAGGTCCCACGCTGATGAAGGCCAGCCGGGCCGCGGCGATGCGGCCACGCTCGTCGAGCTGGACCGTGGCCCCGGCCCCGCACACCGCGTAGTCGCCGTGGCGGCGGGCCACCTCGACGAAGGCGCTGCCGGCGCGCGCGGGCAGGCGGGGAAACGTCACCGCCTCGACGAGCTCGTCGGCGCCGACGTCGGCCTCGAACACCCCCCGGAAGAAGTCGCTGCCGGGCACGTCCCGGCGTGCGAGCTGCCCCGCGCGCTGCGCGGCGAGGTGGACCGTGCCGTCGAGCAGGACGAGCACCGCGGTGAGCTCGCCGGCCGGGTCGGCGTGGGCGATGGAGCCGCACACCGTCCCGCGGTTGCGCACGACCGGGTGGGCGACGTGGACGAGAGCCTGGCGCAGCAGCGGGCAAGCGGCATAGACGGCCTGGTGCCGCTCGAGCCGGGCGTGGCGCACCCCGGCGCTGACGCGGACGACGTCGTCGTCGAGCGCGATGCGGTCGAGGGCCCCGATCCCGTTCACGTCCACGAGGTGCTCGGGGGCGGCAAGGCGGAAGTTGAGCAGCGGGATGAGGCTCTGGCCGCCGGCGAGCACCTTGCCGTCCTCCCCGACCTCGGCGAGGACGTCCACGGCCTCCTCCACGGTCGTCGGCGCGTGGTAGGTGAAGGGCGGCGGCTTCACCGGCCCACCCCGTCGTCACGTCGCGCGACCACTCGATCCCTCCTGGTGCTCACAAGGGGTGGACCCTAGCCAATGTCCACGGCCTGCGCGACAGCCTCGGCTGCCCCGTGCATCACGGCTCCTGCGCAGCAGCACCGAGGGCGCGGACTGCGGCGACGAAGCAGGCCATGGGTGGGGTGACGAGTCCGGCACCCACCTGACCGACCCCGGGCTCGCGGCCGGCGATGCCGGTGTTCACGGCGGGGACGATCCCCGTGCGGACGATCCGCGTGGCGTCGATGCCGGTGGGGGTGCCGCGGAACGACAGGATCGGGATCTGGTAGGCCTCGCTCTCGGCCAGCGTGATCTCGTACATGTCGAGCGTGTAGCGCAGCGCGTCGGCGACCTCGCCGCCCACGAAGCGCACGATCGCCGGCGCGGCCGCCATCGCGAAGCCGCCGAGGCCGGCGGTCTCGGTGATCGTCGAGTCGCCGATGTCGGGGTTGGCGTCGGCGGCGGTGAAGCCGCCGAGGAACAGCCCCTCGGGGACCTCGGCGGGCCCGGTGAACCAGCGGTCTGCGGTGCCCGCGGTCTGGATGCCGAACTCGGTGCCGTTGCGGGCCATCGCCACGACGAGCGTCGCCCCGGGCACGCCGCGGGCGGCGTCGGCCGCCGCCTTCGCGGCGGGCATGACGACGTTGAGCGCGAAGTGGTCGTTGCCGTTGACGAAGCGCACGACGTCGGCGACGTCTCCCGTGGGCGCCCCCGACTCGACGAGATCTCCGACGAGCTCGCGCAGCAGCAGCGACGTGCCGGCACGATTGCGGTTGTGGCCCTCGTCGCCCATCTGGAGCGCCTGGGCGGCGAGCGCGCGGACGTCGATCGGCCCGTGGCGGCGCAGGGCGCTGCGCATGAGCGGACCGAGCACCTCCTGCATCCACCTGAGCCGCTCGAGGACGTCGGGCGCGTAGGCGCCGTAGCGCAGCACCTTGCCGAGCCCCTCGTTCAGGGTGCAGCGGGCGGTCACCCCGTGCACGTCGTCGCGGACGACGAACATCGGCATCGACGGGCTCACCACGCCCGCCATCGGCCCGACGGCGCCGACCGCATGGCACGGGGTCAGCGCGATCTCCCCCGCCGCGGCGAGCCCCACGGCGGCGTCGGGGTCGTCGGCCCAGCCCTCGTAGAGGGCCGCGCCGATGATCGCCCCGCGCAGCGGCCCCGACGCGCTCGCCCAGTCGATGGGCGGGCCGGCGTGCAGCAGCGCCCTG
>SKPY01000470.1 GCA_007119305.1 Nitriliruptorales bacterium | reverse complement strand
CATGCGGGCAGGCGCGAACCAACGACCTCGCACGCCTGCGGCGCTGGGGTGGCGCGCTCAGCTCCAGCGTGCTCGTGCCCGGTCGAGGAACGAGGGCTCCTCGCTCGGACCCACGCCGCTGACGAGCTGCTCGAAGCTCGGCATGAAGCTTGTCTTGCGGTGGTGGGCGGCACGCACCGCGTCGACCAGCTGCTGCCAGTCGCCGGCGCGCCCGGCCTGCTCGTAGCAGCGCTGCGCCCGCTCGAGGCTGCGCAGCGCGCCGGGGTAGGCCTTGGGGTTCTTCGCGTTGAGGATGATCAGGGCCTGGGCGCGCCACAGCCGCGCCGCCGCCTCGGGGTGGCGCGGCTCCAGCCGTGTGGCGGCCTGCTCGGACGTGTGGCTGCTGACGCCCTCGAGCGCCGCGTCGCTGCTGTCACGCACAAGCCCGGCGAGGCGCTCGGTGTCCTTGACGTGGACCAGCAGCGCGATGTGCGCGCCGAGGTCGGCGCCCCTCGCGGCGTCCAGGGCCCGCTCGTGCCAGATGGGGCGCTCCGGCTCGGGCACGGCCTTGAGGAGGTCGTCGTAGGTGGTGCGGCCCGGGTGCTCACGGAAGGCGGCCCACACCGCCTCGACGGCCTCGTCCTCGCGCCCCAGCTTCTTGAGCAGCCGCACCCGCTGCTTGGGGAGGTCGCGGCTGGCCGCCGTGCCGTGGCGGGTCTCGGCGTCGAGCGCGAGCCCGCGCTCCACCCACGCAAGCGCCTCCTCGGGCTTGCGGCGCGCGGACAGCATCTTCGCCACCGCGAGGCAGTCGGCGGCGGTGACCCCGGTCTCCTCGGCCAGGCGGACGTAGGCGCCGACGTTGCGGCGCGCCGCATACAGCGTGCGCAACGCCTCGGCCCAGCGCCGCCGGGCGGCCTGCGCGTGCGAGCTGTCAGCGCCGGACGCCGGGGCCTCCTGGCTGGCCTGCTCGAACCGTGCCCGCACCTGCTCGGTGAACGCCGCCCGCCCCGCCTTGTCGAGCACGGCGACGGCGTCCTGCTCCAGCCGGTAGCAGAACCCGTAGGGGTCGTCGTCCATCCACGCGAGCAGCCTGGCCGCGGTCTCCTCAGGGTCCGCGCCGGCGGCCTGGCGGGCGCGGATCCACCCGCAGAAAAGCTCGTCGACGAGCATGCCGAAGCTGCCGCTCGAGTCGTCGACCTCTTCGGCCTTCTCGTAGCAGCCGGCGAGGAACGTCTCGTACAGCTCGACCGCCCGGGCGGGCGCGGTGTCGACGAGCGCTGCCACGTCGCGCTCGACCTCCGCGAGGTCGCTGCAGAAGTCGAAGCACCCGCGGTCGGACACGAAGTGGTCGGGTGCGAGGGCCGCCTCGATCTCCCGCTCGAGGGGGTCGGGCCTGCGCCGAGCCTTCCGGCTCACCGGCCGTCACCGGCGGCGGGCGGCTCCGGCTCGGCGCGCACCGCGCGGAACCCCGAGTCGTCGGCGAGGTGGAGGTAGAGATGCCCGGTCAGCGAGCCGTCTGGCTCCAGCGCCGCCCAGCCACGGCCGCTGGCCGGGTCCTCCTCGTCGTGGCCCTCCCAGCTGAACTCCGCACACGGGCGCCCGTCACGCTGCCCGTAGCGGCAGTCCATCCAGCCCTCCACGACGACGAACCGGAAGCGGCCGTCGTCGCTCGCACCGAACTCGATGAAGGCGGGGCCGAGCAGCTCGTCGTCCGCGACGTCCCACGCCTCCATCTCGACAATCCGCCACCTGCCCTCGAAACCGATCGCCCATCCCCCTCGGTCCGTGCACGCTCGTGGCCCCGGTCGGGCACGGCTCGACCGTGCTGGCGCCAAGGCTACGCGGGCCGGCCCGTGCCGACCAGGCCTGCTCCTGCGCGAGCACGCCGGTGCGGGACAAGTCGAGCCTGTCGACCGCTGTGCCCCCGCCCCGCCCGTGGCCGGACACGGTTGGAAGCGCCCTGCGCCGCCACGGTTTCGTCGAGTCATGGCCCCGTGCTGTGCGCCGGGACCTCCGACACGCCGGGCGGTGCATGACCGAGGTCGGCGCGTCAAGCGGCGGCGACCTTGAACGTCTCGTAGCAGTCGGCGGGGATCGGGTTGCGCAGCCGCCAGGTGATCGCGATCGGCCGCTCGCCGCGGTGCGAGACGTAGTCCGCCGGGCCGAGCAGCACGTAGGGGCGGGTGGTGCCCCACGGGTCGGTGCGGGCCGCCCGCACCGCAAGCAGGACGCGCACGCCGTTCGTGCGCTGCTCGAGGTAGCGCCGGCCCGCCGGCGAGTCGACGCGGGTGGTGTTCTGCGACTCCCAGTGGAACAGCTCCCGGCTGATCGCGTAGTCGCGGTACAGCGTCGTCGGCGAGTAGTGGGCCTCGGTCTTGGCCAGCGTGATGAACAGCACCTCGGTCCGCGCTGGCTCGTGCCACCACGGGCCGGCCTGGTGGCTGTAGCGCTCACCCGGGGCGAGGCGCCCGAACGCGGCGAGGATCTCGTCGCGGCCGTAGGTCGCGTGCAGCCGCAGCGGGACGTCGGCGTCGGGCAGCGGGAGCGACGGGCGGGCGATGCGCTCACGCAGCAGCGGCAGGGTCTCGCGCAGCTCGTCGACGACCGCCGGGGCGTCGAACAGCCCGCGCCAGGCGGCATCCATGTCGTCCGGGGCGGAGCGCAGCCCCCACAGGGTGACCAGGACCATCCACGCCAGCCGGCGGTCGCGCTCGGTGGGCAGCGCGGGCGGCTGTCCCGCGGCCAGCCAGACCTCGACCGCCGACAGCCGGTCGAGGTCGTCGAGGTGGAGCAGCCGCCGCACGCCCTTGCCCAGGGTCGTCTCATGCGCACCGACCGGGCGCGCCTCGAGGTCGGCGGCGCGGCGCAGCGTCGCCCAGCCGCCGGCCTTCGCGACGTCCTCGAGCTCGACGCCGACCTCATCGAGGAACGCCGCGAGCGTCGGCGACGCGCGCCGCTCGGCCTGGGAGGCGAGCAGGACGAGCTCCTGGGTCAGGGCCCGGCGGTTGGCGCGCACCGCCTCCTTGAGGTGCTGGATGACCCACTCGCGCGCCTGCCGGTCGAGCTCGACGTGGCAGCCCGACGGCAGGTACGGAAAGCCCCCCTCGGCCGCCGCGACGAGCCCGCGGCGCGAGATCCCGGTCAGCGCTCGGAGCCGCAGGTCGAACCGGTACTCGCGGCGGTGCTGGCCGATGAAGTCGAGCACCGTGCAGACGTCCTTGCCCGTGTGCCGCCGCAGGCCACGGCCGAGCTGCTGCAGGTGCACTGTCACCGACTCGGTGGGCCGCAGCAGCAGGATCGTGTCGACCTCGGGGATGTCGACGCCCTCGCCCAACACGTCGCGGGAGAAGACCGTCGTGAGCGCGCCGGCGCGCAGCGCGGCGATGTGCCGCTCGCGCTCGGCCTGCGGGGTCGTGGCATCGATCGCCGCCGCGGTCCAGCCGACCCGGTTGAACAGCGCCGCCATCGCGTGGGCGTGCTCGACGGTGGCGCAGAACCCCAGCGCCCGCATCGTCCGCGGGTCGGTGACGATGCGCTCCACCTGCCGGACCACGAGCCGGTCCCGCGCCTCGTTGCCGGTCAGCACGTTGCCGAGGTCAGCGAGGTCGTAGTGGCCGGCCTGCCAGCGCACCTGCGAGAGGTCGACGACGTCGGCGACCCCGAAGTACTGGAACGGCGCGAGCAGCTGGCGGTCCAGCGCGTGCCACAGCCGCATGTCGAACGCGGTCCGCCCGTCGGTCCAGCGCCGGATGTCGAGGCCGTCCGCGCGCTCGGGCGTCGCGGTCAGGGCAAGCAGCCAGCGCGCCTCGACGCCGTCGAGCAGCCGCCGGTAGGTCGCCGCCTCGGCGTGGTGGAACTCGTCGACGATCACCATGTCGAACGTGTCTCCGATCAGCGCGCGGGCGGCCGGCTGCGACAGCGTCTGGATCGAGGCGAACACGTGCCGGCTGGCCTCCGGGCGGTGGCCGCCGACGAGCAGCTCGCCGAACGACCCGTCGCCGAGCGCCTCCCGAAACGTCCGCCGCGACTGGCGCAGGATCTGCTCGCGGTGCGCGACGAACAGCAGGCGCAGGTCGCCGTGGGCGGCCCGCAGCCGCTGGTAGTCGAGCGCGGCGACGACGGTCTTGCCGGTGCCGGTCGGCGCGACGACGAGGTTGCGTGGCGAGCCGTACACCTCGCGCTCGACGGTGAGCGCGTCGAGGATCTCGGCCTGATAGGGCCACGGGCGCAGCTCGAGGCCCGACAGCACCGCCTCCTCGTCGCGCGCCGCGGCCGCCGCGACGGCCGCCGCGAACCGCTCGGGGTCGTAGGGCTCGTAGTCGCCCGACTCCCACTGCGCCTCGAACGCGGTGGCGACCTTGTCGAACAGCACGTCGGAGCCGGCCTGCGCCAGCCGCACGTTCCACTCCCGCCCGTCCAGCAGCGCCGTGCGGGTGAGGTTGGACGAGCCGACGTAGGCGCTGCCGAAGCCAGAGTCGCGGTGGAAGAGCCACGACTTGGCGTGCAGGCGCGTGACCGCGGTGTCGTAGGAGACGCGGATCTCCACGCCGCGCCGGGCGAGCTCGTCGAGCGCGCGCCGTTCGGTGGCGCCGGTGTAGGTGGTCGTGAGCAGCCGCACCGGCACGCCGCGGGCGAGCGCCGCCTCGAGCTCGTCGACGATCAGCCGCACGCCGTACCAGCGCACGAACGCGACGATGAGGTCGACCCGGTCGGCGGAGGCGAGCTCCTTCTTGAGCTCCGCGGCGAGGTGCGGCTCGCCGCGGGCGTTGACGAGCAGGTCGTGGGCGGACAGCGGGATGTCCGGGGCCTCGGGTGGCGGCGCGCCGGGCGCGGCGGTCACCGCCTCGAGCAGCCGCGGCGGGGCGGGCACCTCGGCAGCCGCCTCGCCGAGGCGGGCGACCAGCGCGTTGGCGAGCGCGAGCCGCTCCTCGTCGTCGACCTCGCCGAGGGCCCGGGCGAGCACCGCGGCGACGTGGGCCGCGAGCCGCTGCGGCTGCTCGGCGGGGTCCAGGTCGCCGAGATGGGCCCGGTCGGCGAGACCTGCAAGCAGCGCCTGCAGGCGCCGGTCAACGACCGCGTCGTACCGGCCCGGTCGCAGCTCGCCTGCCCCCATGGGCTCCACAAGCTAGCGGCCTCTGGCCGTCACGCGCCACGGACGGTCAGATCCTCACCCTGGCCGCAGACGAGGAGCGCATCCTCGTCTCGGAAGACACCGACTTCGGTGCCCTGCTCGCACGCTCGCAGGCCGTCTTGCCCTCCCTCGTGCTGTTGCGCTCCGGCGAT
>SKPY01000546.1 GCA_007119305.1 Nitriliruptorales bacterium | reverse complement strand
GCCGGCCCGTAGGAGCCGCCGCGCCGCCAGCCGCCTGGAGCGCCCGGCGCGCGCGGGTAGGTTGGAGGGGTGGCCATCCCGGCCCGCCCGATGATCCGGAGGAGCGAGGTGCGATGCGCTTCCTGCACGACCAGCAGCCCCCGCACGACCTCACGTTCGACGACGTCTTCCTCGCGCCGGCGCGGTCGGACGTCACCTCCCGCGTCGCGGTCGACCTCGCCTCCAACGACGGGACCGGCACGACGATCCCGGTCGTCGTGTCGAACATGACCGCCGTCGCCGGCCGGCGCATGGCGGAGACCGTCGCCCGTCGCGGCGGCATCGCGATCATCCCCCAGGACATCCCCTCAGACGTCGTCGCGGACGTGGTCGCATGGGTCAAGGACCGTCACACCATGTTCGAGACGCCGATCACCCTGCACCGCACCGCCACGGTCGGGGAGGCGTTGAACCTGCTGCCCAAGCGCAGCCACGGCGCGGTCATCGTCCTCGAGCAGAACCGGCCGGTGGGCGTGGTCACCCCGGCCGACTGCGAGGACGTCGACCGGTTCACCCAGCTGCACCAGGTGATGTCCACCGAGCTCGTCACGCTCGACGACAGCGTCGACCCCGAGACGGCGTTTCGCACGCTGCAGGAGACCCGCCACCGGCTCGCGCCCGTGGTCGACGCCGATGGGCGACTCGTCGGCCTCATGTCCCGCATGGGCGCGGTGCGCTCCGCCCTGTACCGCCCCGCCGTCGACGCCGACGGCCGCCTGCGCGTCGGCGCGGCGGTCGGGATCTCGGGGGAGATCACGGTGCAGGCCAAGGCGCTGCTCGACGCCGGGATCGACGTGCTCGTGGTCGACACCGCGCACGGGCACCAGGAGCGGATGCTCGAGGCGTTGGACATCGTACGGGGCCTGGACCCGCAGGTCCCGGTGGTTGCCGGCAACGTGGTCACGGCCCAGGGCGTCCGGGACCTGGTGGACGCCGGAGCGGACATCGTCAAGGTGGGGGTCGGGCCCGGCGCGATGTGCACGACCCGGATGACGACCGGCGTGGGCCGGCCCCAGTTCTCGGCGGTGCTGGAGTGCGCGCGGGAAGCGCGTCGGCTCGGCCGCCACGTGTGGGCGGACGGCGGGGTGCGCCACCCCCGTGACGTCGCGCTTGCGCTCGCTGCCGGGGCCACCAACGTGATGATCGGCTCCTGGTTCGCGGGCACGCATGAGTCGCCCGGCGACGTCGAGTTCGATCCCGACGGCCGGCCCTACAAGGTGAGCTTCGGGATGGCATCCGCCAGGGCCGTGCAACGCCGCACCGCCCGCGACGACGCGTTCGAGCGTGCCCGCAAGGGTTTGTTCGAGGAGGGGATCTCCTCGTCGCGCATGTACCTCGACCCCGAGCGTCCCGGGGTCGAGGACCTGCTCGACCAGATCGTCGCCGGGCTGCGCAGCGCCTTCACCTACGCGGGCGCGGGCGACCTCACGTCCTTCTACGACCGGGCGGTCGTCGGCGTGCAGACGCTCGCGGGGTTCACCGAGGGCAAGCCGCTGCACCGCAGCTGGTAGCCGGCGCGGGACGGCAGCCCGCTCACTCGAGCGCGCTCTCGAACTCGTAGCTGCCGCTGTCCACCTCGAAGACGACCGCCCCGCCTTCCGTGCGTTCGAAGCGCACGTGGGGGTGCCGCCACCCGACCGCCTCGCCCGACTCCCGCACGTCCCCGCGCCGGGCTGCCGGCACGTGCACCTCACCGGTGGTGCCGGGGGGGATCGTCACGCGCAGCAGGAGACGCTCACCGTCTTGCTCCCACCCGGAGGCCGCGGTCCCGTACGGGGTCTCGACGGCGGCGCGGGCCGCCGCGAGGCCGGTCGGCACCCGCGGGCGGATGCGCACGCGGGCATAGCCCGGCTCCAGCGGCTCGATGCCTGCGAGGTCGGCGTACAGCCAGGCGCCGATCGAGCCGAACATGTGGTGGCCGTGCGAGCGGGAGTCGAGGTCCCAGTCCTCGAGCAGGCCGGTGGCGCCGTGCTCGAGCCAGTGGCCCCAGCTCGGGTACTCCGTCTGCGTGGCGATGCGGTACGCGAGCTCTGCCGCGCCGCGCTCGGTCAGCAGCGGCAGGAGGTAGCGCGTGCCGATGACCCCGGTGTCGAGCCGCGCGTCACGCGCGGCGAGGTCGTCGACGAGGTTGCCGAGCACCGCATCCACCTCGTCCTCGGGCACGAGACCGAACGCCAGCGGCACGACTTGGGAGGTCTGGCGGAAGCCCGCAGCGCGCTCGGTGGCGTACACGCCCTCGTCGGCAGCGAAGAACTCGGCGTTGAACGCCGCCCGGATCTCCTCGGACAGCGTCCAGTAGCGCTGGGCGTCGACGTCGTCCTCGAGCGTCTCCGCGATCTCCGCGAGGGTGCGCGCCAGCTTGAAGAAGTAGGCGGTCGAGGTGAGCGCCGGCCCCTCGGGGGGCAGGTTGCCCTCGACCCCCGGCGCCTTCCAGTCGCCGATCCCGGTGCGCACGATGCGCTCGTCCGCCTGCTCGGCGAGGTACTCGACATAGGCGCGCATGCCGGGGTAGTGACGCGTGAGGATGCGCTCGTCGCCGGTGTGGCGGTACAGCTCCCACCCGATCAGCACGTAGGCGGCGTCCCAGGCGGGAGCCGGGTCCCCGAAGCCGTAGTCGCCGGTGGGGGCCACGAGGGGCAGCGCACCGTCGTCGCGCTGGCTGTCGGCGAGATCGTCGAGCCACTTGCTGAAGAAGCGCTGGAGGTCGTACTGGTACAGGGCGGTGGGGGCGGACAGCTGGGCGTCGCCCGTCCAGGCGTTCTTCTCGTAGGCCATGTCCGCGGTGTAGATGGACTGCAGGTTGCCGGCGATGGTGCGCCGGATGTTCTCGTGCAGCTGCGTCAGCAGCTCGTGGCTGCTGTCGAACCGCCCTCCCGGCGCCACGCTGGAGCGGACCACCTGCCCGACGAGATCCTCCGGCCCGGGCTCGCCGGGGTAGCCCTCGACCTGGACGTAGCGGAAGCCCTTGACCGAGAAGCGCGGCTCCCAGGTCTCCTCGGCATCGCCGCGTAACAGGTAGGTGTCGGTCTGCAGCTGCGCGTCGACGAGCCCCTGCTCGACGTCGACCGTGCCGTCGTCGGCCCGGCGCTCGCCGTAGGTGAGCGTCACCTCCGTTCCGGGGCCTCCGCGCACGCGCAGGCGCACCCACCCGGACTGGATCTGCCCGAAGTCGTAGACGTAGACCCCGGGCGCCACTTCGTCGAGGGCGACGGCTTCGACGGTGTCGATCACGCGGACGGGCTCCTGCATCTCGGCCCGCAGGGTGCCGAGGGGGGGTGTCGCCTCGACCGCAGGGTCCCAGTCGCCGTCGTCGAACCCGGCTTCGGTCCAGCCCGGCTGCTCGCGCCGGGCGTCGTACGTCTCACCGGCGTACACGGAGTCGGCCCGTGTCGGCCCCTCGGTGCTCCGCCAGCCGTCGGGCCGGCTCGTGACCACCACCTGCTCGCCGTCGGCGTACTCGATGACGAGCTGCAGGCGCAGGCGTGGCTCGGCGTGCCAGGGCGCGAGGTGGAAGCGCCACTGGTTGGGGGTGTTCAGGCCGAACCAGCCGCTGCCGAGCGCCACCCCGATCGCGTTGTCACCTGGGCGCACGAAGCCGGTGACGTCGTGGGTGACGTACAGAACCGTCTGCGTGTAGTCGGTGAAGCCGGGGCTGAGCACGTGGTCGGAGACCGGCTCACCGTTGACGTGGAGCTCGTGGTAGCCGAGGCCGGACACGTACACGCGGGCGCGGGCCACCTCGCGCTCGTCGAGCGTGAACTCGTGCCGCAGGAGCGGAACGGCCTGGTGCTCGCTCGCCCCCGTGGACGTGATGCGAAACGCCCGGTCCCCGAGGACCGGCTCGCCCCCTTCGAGAGCGGTGCCGTCGGGGTAGACGTTCGCCTCGTGCAGCCACCAGGCGACGTTGCCGGACGCGTCGGAGACGGTCAGCGCGTACGTTCCGGCCTCGACCGGCTCGTCGAGCTCGAGCTCGAGCCACGCGTTGTCCTCCACGTCGAGCGTCGCGCTCGCGAGGGCGGGGCCGTCCGCGTCGCCCTCGTGCAGGGTGAGGGTGGCGGACGAGCCCTCTTCGCCGCGGGTCGCCATCCGGGCCTCGGCGCGGTCGAACGGTACGGCCGAGGTGAAGGTCTGCCCGTGCGTCTCCCCGGGGCCGAGGGGCTCGGGGGCGGAGGTGTGCCGGGGGTTGCCCTGCTCGAAGGGCCAGCGCTCGTACGGGGCGCGGATCCAGTCCGCCTCCCACTCGTCCTGGTCGAGCAGAGCGGTCTCGAAGTACGTGGGGTCGCTCCAGGCTGACGCCTGTCCGGTGCCGTCCCAGACGCGCACCTGCCAGAAGTAGCGGGTCGCGGATTCGAGCGGCGGACCGTCGTAGAGCACGGCGGGCGTGCCGGCCTCCTGGGGGCCGGGGTCCCAGACATCCGCGTCCCCGTCGGACAGCACGCCCGGGTCGCTGGCCACCCGCAGCTGGAACGACGTCTGGGCCACGCCTCGTTCCTGGCTGCGCAGACGCCAGGTCAGCCGTGGCTCCTCGACGTCGACACCGAGCGGAGTGGTGGTGTGCTCGGTGCGCAGGTCGGTCACGCGCGGTGGCTCCGGGCGGGTGATCTCCTCCGGGCCGGTGAACCACCATCCCAGTCCGATGGCCGCGCCGGCCGCAGCGACCAGCAGCAGGGCGGTGACCGCTCGGCGCGGGTTCGCCCACACTCTCCGAAGGGGCATCACTGCGAGGATATCGGTCGTGAGCCCGTCCGCCCGCCGGCAGGGAGTCACGTAGGCTGCACGGCGTGTCGTCCTCCCCCGCCCCGCACGCCGTGGCTGCCGGTCCGTCCGCCAGCCCGGGTGCGGCCTGCCCCGCCTACCGCGGCGTCCTGCGCGCCGGGATCGCAGGCGCCGTCCTGTGCTTCCTCGCGGTCGGCGGCGTGCACCTGCTCGGCGTGCCGCCCTTCGTGCCGGTCGACGAGACCAGCCACACCGGTTATGCGCACGTGCTGATCGACGGCAGGCTGCCCACGCTCGACGCCATGGTGGACAGCGAGCGGGTGCCGGGGATGAGCCCCGACACCGACGTGTGGACCGCCAACCACGCTCCCTTGTACTACGCCCTCGTGGTGGCGCCCCTGGCGGCGGGGGAGGCCGCGGGCAGCCCGCTCGCGGGGTTCTACGCCGCCCGGGTGCTCACGCTGCTCCTCGCCGCGGGCGCGGTCGTCGGGGTCGCGGCGGTCGCCCGCCTGCTCG
>SKPY01000014.1 GCA_007119305.1 Nitriliruptorales bacterium | reverse complement strand
TGAGCTACGAGGTGCCGGCGCATGCCGAGCCGGTGTTCCGGCGGCTGCTCGAGGCGCAGGCGGCTGCGCGCCCGCTCGTGGTCGACGTCGCGTGCTCCTACGGGGTCAACGCTGCCCTGCTGAACCACGAGGTCACGCTCGGCGAGCTCTACGAGCGCTACACCGACGAGCTCGCGGATACGAGCGACACGGCCGCCGTGGCCGCGCGCGACGAGCGCTTCTACGCCGCGCGCAGGCGCCAGGACGCGGTCGCCGTCGTGGGGCTCGACATCGCGGACCGGGCGGTCGCGTATGCGGTGCGGGTCGGTCTGCTGGCGGCCGGGTTCAGTGACGACCTCGAGGCTGCCGCCCCGAGCGCCGAGCTCGCCGGCGCGGTCCGCGACGCCACCTTCGTGACGGTGACGGGCGGCATCGGCTACATCGGCGCAGCGACGTTCGAGCGGCTGCTGCACCCGATGCAGCGAAGCCCATGGGTCGCCGCGTTCGTACTGCGCGTCGTGGATGCGGAGCCGACGCTGGCGGCGTTGCGCCGCCACGGTCTCGTGGTCGACCGGCTCGAGGGCGCGACCTTCCCGCAGCGCCGGTTCGCCTCGGACGAGGAGCGCGCGTTCGCGCTCGAGCGCCTCGCCGACCGCGGCATCGACCCCACGGGCAAGGAAGCCGGCGGCTGGTACCACACCGACCTCTACGTCGCCACGCCCCCCGGCGCGCGTCCGGACATCCGCGCCCTCCTCGACCCGCTGCTCGGCTGAGCCTACCCGGCGCCCGGCTGAGCCCACCCGTCGGCACCCCGTGGCCTGCGCAGGAACCCGCTCGCCGAACGGACCTACGCGTCGCGGGGGGCGACGTCACCGCCGTCGGCAACGACCGCGCCGTCAAGGACCGCGCCGGCCGCCACCCTGGCGGCCTCGCCGAGGATCGAGGCGCGCACGCGGGCGCCGTGGCCGACGTGCGCGCGGTCGAACAGCACGCTGGCGCCGACCTCCGCGTCGCGCTCGACCGCGCAACCCGCACCGACGACCGTGCCCGGGCCGAGCGTGCCGTCGACGCGGGCGGTCACGTGCACGAGGGCACCGTCCTGCGCTGCCATGTCGGGCCCAGCCGGCCAGGCGCACCGGCCGTCGACCACCGCCGCGGTCCCGTCGAGGTAGCGCTGCGGCGTGCCGAGGTCGGCCCAGTACGCCTCGCTCGCGTGGCCGAGCATCCGCGCACCGGCCTCGAGCAGCCCGGGGAAGACCTCCCGCTCGAACGACAGCGGACCGTCGCCGGGGAACGCGTCGAACGTGCCGGGCGACAGGACATAGGTGCCCGCGTTGACCGTGTCGGCCGCGACGGTGCCCGGGGCCGGCTTCTCGACGAACCGCTCGACCCGGCCGGCAGCGTCGCAGACCACGACCCCGAACGCCTGGGTGTCGTCGACGCGCGTGAGGGCGATCGTCGCCTGGGCGTCAGCCTGCTCGTGTGCGGCGACGAGGCCGCGCAGATCGAGATCGGTGAGGATGTCGCCGTTGCAGATCAGCACAGGGCCGTCGTCAGCGGTGCGCAGGAGGCGACGGGCGGCGCCGGCGGTGTCGAGCGGGCGCTCCTCCGGCAGGGCTTGCACGGCCATGCCGAGGTTGTCGCCAAGGGGGCGCAGCGCCGCGAACGGGCCCGGGTCCTGGGCGATGAGGAACGTGACACGGTCGCAGCCGGCATCGGCGAGGCGGCGCATGAGCCCGGCGGCGAACGGCTCGCCCACGAACGGCACGAGCGGCTTGGGGCGCGTGTCGGTCAGGGGCCGTAGGCGGGTGCCCTGCCCGCCCGCGAGGACGACGGCGTGCATACCGGCAGTGTACGCACCCGGCCGCCCGGACCGGGCCTCCGTCACGGATCGCGCGCCGCCTCGGGTCAGGCGAAGCGGAGCACGGCGAGGACGAGCGCGGCGAGGGTGACCGCCGTACCGAACTGCGCCAGGATGAGCATCCGCGTCTGCGCGGACACCGCGGTCACGAGCTCACCGCGGAACGCCGCAACGACCCGATGCTCGAGCGCCTCAAGGTGCACACGCGAGGGCAGGGCGTCCACCTGGGTGGCCAACCGCTCGAAGCGGTCCGCCCACCCGTCGAACCAAACATGGAACTGACCCAACCGCGCCTCGACCCGATCGAAGCGGGCGTCGACCTGATCGAAGCGAGCGTCGACCTGATCGAAGCGGGCGTCGACCTGATCGAAGCGAGCGTCGACGCGGGCGTCGACTGCATCGAGGCGCTGGCGCACCCGGTCCTCGAGCGCAGCGAGGTCGTCCTTCGTCGCGAGCTGTTCCCACGGCACGATCGGCATGTAGCGAGCCATCTTCCTTGCGATCTCGGGTCCGTGGACGGCTTCCAGGGACGCGTGGATCTCACGGCGTTCTCGTTCCTGCTCAGGGTCCATGGTCTCACTCTCCCGTCGGGCTGGCAAGGTTCACCCTGAACGGTAGCGGGAGGGTGTGACAGGCTTTGACGGGGCCTGTGGATGCACGGCATGGTGGCTGCTCAGTCGTGCTCGCGGGTGCGGCGCCACTCGGCGAGGCGCGGCTCGCGGCCATGGGGACCCGGGCGGTAGAGGTCGCGCGGGTCGAGGCCGTCGGGCAGGTGGCGCTGCGCCACCCAACCGCGCGGGTCGTCGTGGGGGTAGATGTAGCCCGTGCCGTGGCCGAGCTTGCTCGCGCCCTTGTAGTGGGCGTCGCGCAGGTGCACCGGCACGGGGGCGTTGCCGAGCCGGGCGACGGCCGCGTCGGCGCGCGCCAGCGCGGTCGTGACGCTGTTCGACTTCGGAGCCAGCGCGAGGTAGATCGCGGCCTCGGCGAGGGGGAAGCGCGCCTCGGGCAAGCCGACGAACTCGAGCGCGTGGAAGGCGGCGACCGCGACCTCGAGCGCATGCGGGTCGGCCAGGCCCACATCCTCGCCGGCCAGGATCACCATGCGCCGGGCGAGGAAGCGCGGGTCCTCGCCCGCCTCGAGCATGCGCACGAGCCAGTAGACCGCGGCGTCAGGGTCCGAGCCGCGCAACGACTTGATGAACGCGCTGGCGATGTCGTAGTGCGCGTCACCCTCGCGGTCGTAGTGCAGGTGCGGCTGCGCGAGCGCGGCGCGGACCGCCTCGACGGTGACCGGGTTCGCGAGGCCTGCTGCGACCTCGAGGGCCGTCAGCGCCACGCGGGCGTCGCCGTCGGCTGCGGCCACGAGCACGTCGACGGTGTCAGGCTCCACCGACACCCCGGGCAGCCCCCGCTCGTCGGCGCAGGCGCGGGCGACGAGGGCGCGGATGTCGGCCTCGTCCAGCGGGGCCAACCGATAGAGGATGCTGCGCGACAGCAGGGGGGCGTTGAGGGAGAAGTAGGGGTTCTCGGTGGTGGCGCCGACGAGGGTGACCGAGCCGTCCTCCACGCCGGGCAGCAGCGCGTCCTGCTGCGCCTTGTTGAAGCGATGGATCTCATCGAGGAACAGCACCGTGCGCCGCCCGTGCGCGTCCCGCAGGGCGCGGGCGTCGGTCACGATCCGGCGGACGTCCTTGACCCCGGCGGTGACCGCCGACAGCTCCACGTAGGCGCCCTTGGTCATGGCGGCGACGACGTGGGCGATCGAGGTCTTGCCCGTGCCGGGCGGCCCCCAAAGGATCGCGCTGGACAAGGTGTCGGTCTCGAGCGCCCGGCGCAGCGGTGCGCCGGGTCCGAGCAGGTGGCGCTGTCCCACGATCTCGTCGACCGTGCGGGGCCGCAGCCGGGCGGCCAGGGGGGCGTTCGCGCGCGCCCGCTCGACCCGGCGGGCCTGCTCGTCGGGACCGAACAGCGTGTCGCTCACTGGTGCACCATCCCGTTGTGAGCGGTCATGGGGCAGCGCATGGGAGGCGGACCGTACCCGATCCGTAGCCGTACGTGCGCCGGTGCGCGCTACCGTTGGTGAGGCGGCGGACGCGACCTCACAGGAGGGAGGAGCTCATCGGCACGGTGGCGGACCGCACACGCGGCTGGCGGGTCGCGGCCTTGGCGGCGACCCTGCTGCTCGCGTGCGCCCTCGCACTCATCCCCCCGCCTGCCAGCGCTGCGGCCGAGCAGCACTCCGGGCTCGAGCTCGCGCGGGACCTCGCCCGCACCATCGACGGTCCCCGGCTGGACGAGGAGGCCGACGCGCACCGCTGGCAGGACCGCCTGTGCGCGCGCGACGCGGCCGGCGACACGTTCTGGGAGCGCAGCAGGGACGACGGGACGACCGAGCGCGTGTACGAGCCGTTCCCGCCGGCCGACATCCGCTCGTTCTGCGGCGACTACGACCAGGCCCTCGGCCTCGACCTCGTGGTCGCGGAGCCGGCCGACCCCGCCGACCACCCCGCCTGGCGCGGGGCCACCGCCGCGTACTGGTTCCTCGACGCGACCGGTGACGGCGACTTCGAGCGGGTGGCCGTCTACGAGCGCGGCGCCGCCGGCGAGGTCACCGTGGAGGTGCTCGTGCTGCACGACGACGGCAGGGACGAGCTGGTGTGCCGCGGCGAGCCCGGCTTCGATGCCGAGCGTGGGGCGCTGACGGTGGGCGGACTCGACCCCGAGGCATGCCTGGGCGCGCCCGACCGGGTCCTGGTCGCTCCGATCATGGTCTACGACGAGGACCCTGACGACCCGACGGCCCGGCTGTTCATCGACGTCGCCGACCACTCCGTCGCGGTCGGCCGCACCGGGCGGCCGGCTCTGCGCGACAGCGACCGCTTCGCCGGCGCCACCCGCTTCGCGACCGCGGTCGCGATCTCCCAGGCGCGCTACGCAGACCCCGCCGACGCGGCGGGGGGCGTGTACCTCGCGCGCGCCGACGTGTTCGCCGACGCGCTGGCGGCTGGCGCGCTGTCCGCGAACGCCGCGACCGAGGGGCCCGTGCTGCTCGTGCCCTCCTGCGGGGCGGTGCCCGACGTCGTGCTCGACGAGATCGCCCGGCTGGACCCTCAGGCGGTGAGCGCCCTCGGCGGTGAAGCGGCGGTGTGCGACGCGACGCTCGTCGAGGCCGCGGGCGCCGGCAACGTCGACCGGCCCACGAGGCGGTTGGCGGACGAAGCGGAGCCGACCCGCTTCGGCACCGCGGTCGCCATCAGCCGCGCGGCGTTCCCCGACGGGGCCGACACCGCCTACCTCGCCACCGGGCTGCAGTTCCCCGACGCCCTCGCCGCCGGCATCCTCGACGACGGGCCCGTGCTGCTCGTCCCCTCCTGCGGGCCGGTGGCCGACGTCGTGCTCGACGAGGTCGCGCGGCTCGACCCCGACCAGGTCGTGGCGCTCGGCGGCGAGCGCGCCGT
>SKPY01000163.1 GCA_007119305.1 Nitriliruptorales bacterium | reverse complement strand
GGCATCGACGTGGAGCTGCGCACCCTCGAGCCGCCGGTCTTCATCGAGACCGTCTTCGAGGACCGCGACTTCGACACGAACATCATCTCCTACTGCCAGAGCGCGGACCCCGAGATCGGGGTACGGCGCATGTTCGACTCCGAGCAGATCGGGCCGGTGCCCTTCTCCAACGCCGCGGGCTACGCCAACCCCGAGGTGGATGCGCTCTTCCAGGAAGCCGTCCGCACGGTGGGTCGGGACGCGCGCGGTGAGCTCTACCGCGGGTTCCAGCGCATCGTCGCCGAGGACCTGCCCTACATCATGGTGACCGAGCCGCTCTGGAACGCGGCGCACACGGCCCGGTGCACCGGGTTCAAGCCGTACAACCAGTTCGCCGAGCAGGCTCGCTGCGAGCAGTGAGTCCTGCCTACGTCGGGTGGCGACTGCTCCAGGTCGTTCCCGTCGTGGCCGGGATCGTGCTGGTGGGCTTCGTGCTCATCCATCTCGCTCCCGGCGACCCCATCCTCGCGCTGGCCGGTGACGCCGGCGACGCGGAGTACTACGCGGCCATGCACGAGCGGTTCGGGCTGGACCAGCCGCTGTGGCGACAGGTCGGCACCTACTTCGGCAACGTCGCCCGGGGGGACCTCGGCGTCTCCTACACCCACGGTCGCCCGGCCCTGGACGTGATCCTCGAGCGGGTGCCGGCGACGCTGCTGCTGGCGATGGTCGCGCTGCTGTTGTCGAGCACGGTCGGCGTCGCCGTGGGGGTGGTGGCCGCGGCTCGAGCCCACCGTGCGACCGACCTGGCGATCAGCGGGATCGCGCTCACCTTCCACGCCGCACCGGTGTTCTGGATCGGTCAGCTGGCGCTGCTGGCCTTCGCGCTGCGGCTCGGATGGTTCCCCGTGCAGGGAATGGCGAGCGCCGGGAGCCAGCTGGAGGGGTGGGCCCGCGTCGCCGACGTGGCGCGCCATCTCACGCTCCCGGCGCTGGTGCTTGCCAGCCAAGAGATCGCCGCGACAGCCCGTCTGACCCGGGCGTCGATGATCGAGGAACTGCGTGAGTCGTACACGGAGTCCCTGCGCGCCAAGGGCGTCGGGCCGGTACGGCTGCTGGTGCGCCACACCCTTCGCCCCGCGCTGTTGCCGGTGGTCACCCTCATCGGCGGCCGCGTAGGACATCTGCTGTCGGGTGCGGTCGTGGTCGAGGTCGTGTTCGGCTGGCCCGGCCTCGGGCGACTGCTGCTGACCGCGATGCAGACCCGCAACTCGCCGATCCTGCTCGGCATCTTCCTGCTCGTGGCGCTCTGCGTGGTGCTCGCGAACCTGCTCACCGACCTCGCCTACCGCTGGCTCGACCCACGGATCACCTTCACCCGTGCTTGAGACCCCCGACCTCCGCCGCACCGCCGAGCCTCGGCGGCGGAGCGGGCTGCGCCGGCTGACGCGGAGCACCTCGGGTGTCGTCGGCCTGGGGCTGACCGCCGTCGTGGTCGTGGTCGCGGTCGTTGCGCCGTGGCTGTCGCCTCACCCGCCCTTCTCGTCCGTCGCCCCGTCACTCGAACCGCCGTCATCCGCACACCTGATGGGGACGGACGCCCTCGGTCGGGACGTGCTCAGCGGGGTGCTGCTGGGTGCCAGGACATCGCTGCTGGTGGCCGTCGGCGTGGGGCTGCTGGCGGCCCTGATCGGCATCAGCGTGGGCCTGCTCTCGGGGTACACCGCGGGTCGCATCGACGATGTGATGATGCGGGCGACCGAGTTCGTCCAGGTGCTGCCGCGCTTCTTCCTCGCGGTCGTCGTCTTCGCCTTGTTCGGGCCGGGCATCGACCGCCTGATCGTCGTGCTGGGGCTGACGTCGTGGGCCGTACTCGCCCGGGTCGTGCGCTCCGAGACGCTGTCGCTGCGGCAGCGGGGCTTCGTCCTGGCGGCTCGGGCGCTCGGTGCGCGCTGGCCCCGGATTCTGTTGCGCGAGCTGCTGCCCGCCGTGCTGCCATCGACGCTGACCTTCGTGGGCCTGATCATGGCGCAGGCGATCCTGCTGGAGGCCAGCCTGGGGTTCCTCGGACTCGGGGACCCGAACGCGATGACGTGGGGATTCCTCGCGGGCCAGGCGCAGCGCTACCTGCGGGTGGCCTGGTGGCTGTCGGTGTTCCCGGGAGTGGCGATCATGATCGCGGTGCTGGGCATCAACCAGCTCGGTGACGGGTTGACCGAGGCGTTGGGAAGGCGCTCCTCGTCGCGGCCGCGCGCCTGACCGGGGCGGTTGAGTCCTCGCGGCACGGCATGTATGCGGTCGACATCTAGCGCACGCGGTCGTAGGCTCGCCTGAAGAGCACGACGTGGCCGGGAGGGGAGAGCGCACATGTGCCTGGGTATCCCGGGCCGGGTCGTCGAGATCGTCGACGCTCAGCAGCAGCGGGTGCTGGCCGACGTCGAGGGAGCGCGCCGCGAGGTCTCGGTCGCCCTGCTGGGCATCGGCGGAGACGATCCCGTCTTCCTCGGCGAGGGCACCCCGAAGGACCCCGTCGACGTCGGCGACTGGATCCTCATCCACGTCGGCTTCGCCATGTCCAAGATCGACGAGGAGGAGGCCGCGGAGACCTTGCGCGCTCTGAAGGCCCTCGGCGATGCCTGGGACCAGGAGTTCGACGAGTTCTCCGCGGACGGGCCCATGGATCCGCTCGAGATGCTGCGAGACGAGCTTCCGGCCTCCGATCCCCTGCGGACGCGGCAGCCCGGGGGGCCGGACGACCCCACCACGCTGCCGCCGTCGTAGGGGCGTCGGGATGAGCACCCAGACCGCGAGCGAGGCCACGTCGCCGGCCGACCTCGCCCCCGATCTCGCGACCGCGTCGCTGGCGATGGCGCGGCGCTTCCAGGCGGGCGCGACGATGTGGTGCGTGTCGCCCTCGTGGCCCCACCACGCTCGGCACGTCGCCGTGGAGTTCGTCCACCCGGTCATCGTGGGCAAGCGGGCGCTGCCCGCGCTCATCGCGCCGGGCCGGGAGCCGGTCGCGCACCTGCGGGCCTCGGTGGAGCCGGGCGATCTCGTGGTGGCGATCGCGCCGGCTGCCGACCCCGAGGTGGGCGACCTGATGCGCCGCGCCCACGCCTGGGGCGTGGAGACCGCCTGGATCGGCGCTGGTCCGCGCCCACCGGCCGGCGCGGCCAACCACGTCCTGTGGCTCGGCGAGGACGACCGGGCGCCGCACGACGGGCGCTTCATCCTGCTCTACCACCTGCTGTGGGAGCTCACCCATGTGTGCTTCGAGCATCGCGGGAACCTGCAGGAGCCGCCGCCGGTGTGCGAGGGCGAGGTCTGCATCACCTGCTCGGACCAGGGCGAGCTGGCCGAGATCGTCTCCCACCTCGACGGCGAGGCCCGGGTGCGGACGGCCACCGGGATGCGAACCGTCGACGTCACCCTGGTGGACGACGTCGCCCCGGACGACCTCGTGCTGGTGCACGCAGGCACGGCGATCGCGCGGGTCGACGGAGAGGAGCGTCGATGAGCGACGAGGCCACGGACTTCCTCTACCCGATGGTCGATGGGACCACGGAGACCGACGTCGACGTGCTGCTGGACGACCTCGCGGCCTCTGCCCGCGGCAAGGCCGGGCACTCCGCCCAACTGACCGACACGACGCTCGATGCGCTCGACGGGCAGCTCGATGTCCTCGCCGAGGCGATGGCCGAGCGCTTCCTGCGTGGTGGTCGCCTGCTGACCTGCGGCAATGGGGGATCGGCCACCGACGCCGAGGGGGTCGCGGAGCTGTTCGCCGTGCCTCCCGGTCAGGCCCGCCGCCTCGCGGCCCGATCGTTGGTCGCCGACGTGTCCGTGCTCACCGCGTTGGCCAACGACATCGGCTTCGAGGCGGTGTTCTCGCGACAGGTGATCGCCCACGCCCGTGGTCAGGACATGATCATGGGGTTCTCCACCAGCGGGAACTCCGCCAACGTCATCGCCGCCTTCGAGCGCGGCGCCGAGGCGGGACTGCTCACGGTCGGGCTGGCCGGCTACGACGGTGGGGCCATGGCCGACTGCGACGCGCTCGAGCACTGCCTCGTGGTCTCCGCCGACTCCGTGCACCGCATCCAGGAAGCACAGTCCGCCACGGCGCATGAGCTGTGGCGCCGCATCCAGCAGCGACTCGACGCGACCGACGCCGCCTGACGCGGTCGACGCAACGAAAGGCCGGCACGTGAAGTTCGTCGACGAGTTCCGGGACCCGACCGCCGCGCGCACCCTGCTGAGAGAGATCCGTGCGCTGGCCGACGACGAGCGTCACTACAAGTTCATGGAGGTCTGCGGCGGCCACACGCACACGATCTACCGTCACGGCATCGAGCAGCTGCTGCCTGACAACGTCGAGCTGGTGCACGGGCCCGGCTGTCCGGTGTGCGTCATCCCGATGGGTCGCGTCGACGACGCCATCCACGTCGCGGAGCGCGATGGCGTGATCTTCACCTCGTTCGGCGACATGATGCGCGTCCCCGGCTCCGAGGGCGACAACCTGCTGGCGGCCAAGGCCCGTGGCGCGGACGTGCGGATGGTCTACTCGCCGCTGGATGCCCTGGAGATCGCCCGCGCCGAGCCGGACCGCGACGTCGTGTTCTTCGCCGTCGGCTTCGAGACGACGGCTCCGTCGACCGCGGTGACGCTGCTGAAGGCCAAGGCGCTCGGGGTGGACAACTTCAGCGTCTTCTGCAACCACGTCACGATCGTGCCGCCGCTGCGGGCCATCCTCGAGTCGCCCGACCTGCGCCTCGACGGCTTCCTCGGGCCCGGCCACGTCTCCACCGTGATCGGCAACCGCCCCTACCGCTTCGTGCCGCGCGACTACGGCAAGCCGCTGGTGACCGCCGGCTTCGAGCCGCTCGACATCCTGCAGTCCATCCAGATGCTGCTCAAGCAGCTGGACGAAGGGCGCTGCGAGGTCGAGAACCAGTACACCCGCATCGTGCGCGACGAGGGCAACCCCCGGGCACTGCAGATCCTCGCGCAGGTCTTCACGCTGCGACCGCACTTCGAGTGGCGGGGGATGGGCTTCATCTCGCAGAGCGCGCTGCAGCTGTCGGACGCCTTCGCCGACTTCGACGCGGAGCTGCTCTACGAGGTCCCGGGTGTCCGGGTCGCCGATCCCAAGTCCTGCCAGTGCGGCGAGGTGCTCAAGGGGGTGATCAAGCCCTGGGAGTGCAAGGTCTTTGGCACGGCCTGCACCCCCGAGACGCCGATCGGCACCTGCATGGTCTCCTCCGAGGGCGCGTGCGCCGCCTACTACAACTTCGGTCGGCTGCGGCACGCGGCCGTGCCCGAGGACGTCACCGCGC
>SKPY01000518.1 GCA_007119305.1 Nitriliruptorales bacterium | reverse complement strand
CTGAACACGATGTCCACGCCGAACATCGTGAGCAGCTCACGCCGCTCCTGCGAGGTGTTCTCCGGCATGACGCACGTGAGCTTGTAGCCGCGGGGCGCGCACAGGGCGGCGAGCGAGATGCCGGTGTTGCCGCTCGTCGGCTCGAGCAGCCGCGCGCCAGGGCGCAGCCGGCCCGCACGCTCGGCGGCGTCGATCAGGTACTTCGCCACCCGGTCCTTCACGGAGCCGGTGGGGTTGTGGCCCTCGAGCTTCAGGTAGAGCCTGTAGCCCGGCGGCGACAGGTTGGGCAGGCCGACAAGCGGCGTGTTGCCGACCGCCCGGGTGATGTCGCGCGCGAGCACGTCAGCGCGTCTCTGGGCTCCCGGCAACGCGCGGGTGTGCGCCACCGGCGACGGCCGGCAGGATCGAGACCACGTCGCCGTCCTCGACCGGCGTCTGCGCTCCCCCGAGGAAGCGCGCGTCCTCGTCGTTCACGTAGACGTTGATGAACCGGTGCAGCGCCCCGTCATCGTCGACGAGCTTGCCCTTGAGCCCGGGATGGCGGCCCTCGAGGTCGGCGATGACCTCGTGCAGGGTCTCGCCCTCTGCTGCGACCTTCTTCTCCCCGTCGGTGTGCTGGCGCAGCACGGTGGGGATGCGAACCTCGATCGGCATGTCGTGTCTGTCCTCTGCGGTAGCTAGCGGCTGCCGGCGGGCACCTGCGCCCCGCCGACGTAGAGCTTGCGTTCGGTGATCTTGCCGTCGCGGATGTTGAACGCCCGCGCCACCGGCTCGTCTTCCTGCAACGACACGATCAGGTAGACCGCGTCCGGGTAGAAGGCGAGTTCGACGTCGGTGGCCGAGGGGAACGCCTCGGTGTGGGTGTGGCTGTGGTAGATCGCCAGCAGGTCCCAGTCATGCTCGTCCATCTCGTTGAACGCCTGCAGCATCGCCTTGGGGTCCATCGAGTAGTACGTCATGGACCGTGCGGCGTTGGGGATCCGGTAGTGCTTGGCGATCTCGCCGTCCTCGCCGGCCAGCAGCCCGCACACCTCGTAGGGGAAGTCGCTGCGGGCATGCGCGATGATCGCCTCGTAGGTGGTGCGGTCGAGGTGGAAGCGGCCATCGATCTGCGCGCGCGTCATGCTGCTCCGAGTCGCAACGGGTCCGAGCCAGCGTAGCCAGGACCCCCCCGCCCGCCGTCAGCGAACAGTGGGAACAGTGAGAACCGGGTTGCCGCCCGCGCTGCGCGCGTGCGAACCGTTCAAACCGGGCAGGCAGCGAGCCGCTGGACGGGGCAGGCAGCCGAGCCTCCTAGCCGAGGCCGAGGGCGCATCGGGCCAGTCCGAGCGGGGGCGCCCCCAGCGCGAGCAGGGCCCCGTGGAAGCGGCGGTTGGAGAACCCGCTGCCCCACGCCCGGCGCGCGTCGGCGCGCAGCCCCCACAGCTCGAGCTTGCCCCAGGTGTAGCTGCCGTAGCCGGGATCCCACGTCGCCCGCAGGGCCTCGCTGCGGGCGGCAGGGCCGCGGATGAACGCATCCTCGACGAAGCGGCGCTCGGCCTCGTCCGCCGTCATGGCTCCGGTGTGCAGACCGATCGCCACGGCCAGCCGGGTGACGCGCACGAGCGCCTCGAGCGCCACGCCCGCCGCGTAGTGTGGATCGCCGGCCCTGAAGCCCTCCTCGAGCAGGAGCTCCTCCATGTAGTGGGCCCACCCCTCGACGAACGCGTAGGAGTGCAGCGCCTTGCGCACAGCGCTGGGTGCGCGCCGCATGAAGCGGAAGTGCGTGAAATGCCCTGGTGCGACCTCGTGCACGGCGATGGCCGGCAGGCGCGTGCGGTTGAACACCGCCAACCAGTCGTCCACCTGCTGCGGGCTCCAGGACCGCGCAGGCGGGGTGACGTGGAACCACGAGGGGCCGTCCTCCTCGAAGGGGGCGGCGGGCGAGAGCATGGCCAGGGCGTACGAGCGTGACGGCGGTGCAGGCCCCACGCGACACTCGCCGTCGTGCTCGGGCACGATCCCCGAGGCGCGGGTGAACGCGAGCACCTCGCCCGTCATCTGCCTGGCTTCGTCGAGCACGCCGTCCGCGGTGGGGTGGTCGGCCTCGAGCGCGGCGACCGTCGCGACGATGGGAGCGTCCGGCTGGAGCGCCTCGCAGGAGGACGCGAGGAGCGAGCGCAGGCGCTCCCGCTCGCCGTCGGCCTGTTCGGCCAGCCGGGCGAGGTCGACGTCGGTCGCCTCCGCGGTGGCCAGCAGCCTGGCAAGGGCCGGCCCGCCGAGCGCGGCGTGCGGGTCTCCTTCGGCGGCGGCTCGGCGCAGATGCTCCACAAACCGCTGGTGGGCGGCGAGCGCGTCCGCGTCCTTCGACGGGTCAAGGCCGTGGGCCAGCCCCTCGGCCGCGCCGAGCAGGCCCTGGGCGACGTGGCGCGGCACCCGGTCCAACGCCTCGAGCGCCGCAGCGACCGCGTCGGGCCAGCAGGCCAGGTGCGCGCGGCGCCCCGCGGCCCGCTCCTCGGGCGGCGCGTAGGCACGGTCGTAGTTGGCCAGGTCGAGGTTGCTGATGTGCAGCAGCGGGTTGCGGCGGTGCTCTTCCAGCTCTCCGAGCTCCACCCGCAGGCTCGCCTCAACCGTCGCGAGATGCGCCTCGTCGTGCGGGTCAGCGAGCGGCGCGCCGCCCAGTCGGGCCAACCCGGCGCGGACGCCGGCAGGTGACAGATCGCCGACGACGCCATCGTAAGCGTGGAGCCCGATCCCTTCGCGGGCGGTCGGGACGATCAGATCGCAGATGGCACGCAGGCGCGGACCCAGCACGCCCGGCAGCGTAGCGTGGCCGTGCCGGACGCACACCCGGCCCCAGACCGAGCCGGCGGAGCCGACGCGAGGACGAGACCCATGGCCGCAACCGTGGACGCCCTGTGCGCTGAGTACTGGCAGGCGTACTGCGAGATCCATCCCCTGACCGCGAGCTACCTCGGGTTCAGGGAGTACGACGAGCTCGTGCCCGACCTGTCCGCCCCCGGCCAGGCAGCCCAGGCCGGACGCTTCCGCGCCCTCGCCCAGCGGGCGGCCGCGGCCGATGACGGCACGCTCGCAGCCGACGACCGGGTCACCGTCCGGATGCTGGCCTCCGAGGCGGCCGCACGCGCGGACGAGCAGGACGAGGCGGCGGTCGAGTACACGGTCGCACCGGCGATCACCGGACCGCTCGTGGACGTCTTCGAGACCTGCCCGCGGCTGAGCATCACCGACGCGTACCAGGCCGAGGCGCTCGTCGTGCGCCAGCGCCGCCTGGCCGGCGCCTTCGACATGGCGACGCGCCGCCTCCGCGAGGGCCTGGCCCGCGGGCGCACCCCGGTGGCGCACACCGTCCAGGGCACTGTCGACTGGCTCGACAGCTACCTCGCGTCCGCGCTCGCGGACGATCCGCTGCTCGCGCCCGCTGCGCCTGCGGCCTGGAGCAGGCAGCGCACCGACGTGTGGCGCGAGGCACTGCAGGACGCGGTCGCCACGTCGGTGCGGCCTGCGCTGGCGCGGATGCGCGACGTCCTCGCGTCGGACGTGCTGCCCGCAGCGCGCAGCCCGGAGCGGGCGGGGCTGTGCTGGTTGCCGGGCGGCGAGGAGCTCTACGCCGCCGCGGTCCGCCGCCACACGGGCGCAGCGCACGCCCCCGACGCGCTGCACGCGCTGGGGCGCGCGGCGGTCGAGGCCCTCACCGAGGAGTACCAGACGATCGGCGGACAGGCGCTTGCGACCTCCGACCTCACCGACATCTTCGGGCGTCTCCGCGAGGACCCCGCCTTGCGGTTCACGTCGGTGCAGGAGGTCCGCACCGCCGCCGAGGTCGCCCTTGCGCGCGCCCAGGAGGCGGTCCCACGCTGGTTCGGCCGTCAGCCGAGGACGGGCTGCGTCGTCCGGCCCATGGACCCGCACGAGGTCGAGCACGGCACCATCGCCTACTACCAGCCACCGGCCAGCGACGGCAGCAGGCCGGGGGTCTACTACGTCAACACCCACGCCCCGCACACGCGCACGCGGTTCGAGGCCGAGGCGCTCGCGTTCCACGAGGCGGTCCCGGGCCACCACACGCAGGTCGCGCTGGCGCAGGAGCTCGACTTGCCGACCTTCCGCCGGCATGCCGTCCCGACCGCGTACAGCGAGGGCTGGGCGCTCTACACCGAACGGCTGGCCGACGAGATGGGCCTGTACTCGGACGCGCTCGCCCGCCTCGGCATGCTCGCGTTCGATTCCTGGCGCGCCGGCCGCCTCGTCGTCGACACCGGGCTGCACGCGCGCGGCTGGAGCCGCGAGCAGGCGGTCGCCTACCTGCGCGAGCACTCCCCCCTCGCAGCGAACAACATCGCCAACGAGGTGGACCGCTACATCGTGCTGCCCGGGCAGGCCCTCGCCTACAAGGTCGGCCAGCGCCGGATCCTCGACCTGCGGCAACGGGCCCAGCGGAGCCTGCGGTCCCGCTTCGACCTCGCCGCCTTCCACGACGCGGTCCTCGCCTCCGGGCCGCTCCCGCTCGACGTGCTCGACGAGCAGCTCGACGCGTGGATCGCCAGCCAGCAGTAGCCCCCCTGCGGCGGACGGTGTGATGGTGGGCGCGCGCAGAGAGCGCACCGGCCGCCGCAGGGGGGCGCCGCTACTCGACGGTGATCTCGATCGTGTCGGTCTCGCCGAAGGCGGCGTGCACACCATCTGCAAGCTGCAGGCACAGGTCGTAGGTGCCCGGCTCCAACTCCAGCTCAGCCTCGCTCGATCCGTCCCCGAAGTGGTAGTAGCCCTGTTCCTCGGCCTCGTCGCCAGGTCCGGGCAGGAACTCGCCCTCATCGGCGCAGTCGAGGTCGACGAGGATGTGGAAGTGCGCTTCGCCAAGCGCGCGGGGCCCGGCCGGCACGATCTCGACCCCGTCGGCCTCCATCTCGAACCGCACGGGCGAGCTCACCGTGTCCCCATCGCTGGGGGTCACGAACCTCGCGGCCGCGTCGTCGGGCTGGTCACTGATGTCGTAGTCGTCCTCCGCGACGTCGGGGGCGACGTCCTCTACGACGTCCTCCTCACCGCAGGCCGCTGCGATGAGCACGACAGCGGACAGCATCGCAAGCAGTAGCAGTAGTCGTCGGCTCATCATCCGGCTCCCTCCACACGCATCTCTGACACCGTGACGGCACGGTCGCATGGACCCCCGGGCACCGAACGGGTCTTCAGTCCCTGCTTGGAAGGGCCTTCTGTCGGCTCGGTTCGCGCCGGCAACCTCTACTGCGCCACGATCGAGATCTGTCACGAGCTCGGGGATCTGCGCCGGATGGTGCAGTGGACCGAGGCGTTCCAGG
>SKPY01000182.1 GCA_007119305.1 Nitriliruptorales bacterium | reverse complement strand
CGTGCTCGGCGCAGCAGGGCGCCCGCCCGCGCCGGCGCCGCTGCGTCCACCCGCACCGCTGCGCTTGCCCCACGGCCCCACGCGGCGGACGTCGTGGGCGGGGGTGTCGTCGAGGGCGTCGGGGTCGAGCCCGAGGGCAGCCAGGCCGGCGTTGAGGTCCTGCCCGCCCGCGAGGACCGGGGCGAACAGATCGCCTGCACGCTCCAGACGCTCCCAGATGGACGCCAGGGTGAAGTCGCGTGGTTCGACGTCGCTTCCGACCTCATCCCACGACAGCGGCGTGGCCAGCGGAGCGCCCGGTTCGGGACGCAGGCTGTACGTGCCCGCGATGTTGCGACCCTCGGTGTTCATCGCGAAGTCGAGGTACACCCGCGCGCCGCGGTCGGCGATGGCCGGCGCCATGGTGGTGCGCTCGGGGTCCGCGGCGTTGATCATCCGGGACACGCCGTGCACGAAGGCCCTGGTGGCGGCATGCGTGTGGACACGGTCGACGGGGACGTACACCTGCATGCCGGTCGCGCCGGACGTCCTCGGGTACCCGCGCAGCCCGAGGTGGTCGAGCGCGGCGCGCACCAGGAGCGCGACCTCGCGCACCACGTCGAAGCCGACGTCGAACGGGTCGAGGTCGAAGAAGGCGTAGTCGGGCTTGGCGATGGCGTCCACGCGGCTGTGCCACGGATGGACTTCGATGCACCCCAGGTTGGCAAGCCACACGAGCGTGGCCCGGTCCTGGCCGAGCACGTAGTCGATGCGCGTGCCGTCACTGCGGCTCGTCACCGTGGCGGTCGTGACCCAGGGCGGTGTGTGCACGGGGGCGCGCTTGGCGTAGAAGGGCTCGCCGGCGAGACCGTCGGGCATGCGCTTCAACGTGAGCGGGCGGTCGGTGCTGTAGGGCAGCACCCAGCGCGCGGCGTTCCAGTAGTAGGCGAGCAGATCGCCTTTCGTGTAGCCCTCCGCTGGCCAGTAGGGCTTGTCGAGGTTGGACAGGCGGACCTCCACCCCATCCGAGGCCACCACCCACGCACCCTCCTCCCAGCGGGCGGGCAGGGGCTCGGGGAACGCCACGGTCGTCGGTACCTCGCGCACCCCGCAACGCTACCCACCCACGGGGCGGATGTCGCCGGCCGCCCGGCGCGCGCCGGCGGCCGATCCGCGGGTGCTAGAACGTCATCGCAGCGAGCTCTGCCAGCGGTGAGCGCACGCCCTTGGCCAGCGTCACGTGGCCGAACAGCTCGGTGCCCTTGAGCTTCTCGATGAGCGCGGCCATTCCTCCGTACGGGGAGATGTAGGGGTTGTCGATCTGCGACAGATCCCCGCACAGCACGAGCTTCGAGCCGGCGCCCATGCGGGTGAGGATGACCTTCAGGGTCGGCAGCTCGAGGTTCTGCGCCTCGTCGACGATGACGAACTCGTCGGTGATCGAGCGCCCGCGCAGGTAGGTGATGGCGGCCATCTCGAGCTGGCCCCGTTCCAGCAGCGCATCCACGGCCTGCTGCGTCCCGCGGTGGTCACCGCCCGGCCACGAGGCGGCCTCGTCGTCGCGGCGGAACAGCGCGTAGAGGTTGTCGTACACCGCGGCCATCCACGGCTGGAGCTTCTCGTCCAGGTCGCCGGGCAGGTAGCCGACCTCCTGGCGGCCCACGGCGACCAGCGGCCGGTACACGGACAGGCGGCGGTAGGCCTGGGCCTCGACGACCTGCTCGAGGCCCGCGGCGAGCGCGAGGAACGTCTTGCCGGTGCCGGCCATGCCCATGAGGGACACGCACGGCACGCCCGGGTCGGTGAGCAGGTCGAGCGCGAACGTCTGGCGCACGTCGCGCGGGCTGACCCCGAACGCCCGAGGGCTGCCGGCAACACGCTTGACGGTGACGGTCCCGTCCGCAGGTGCGTCAGCCACGCGCGCGAGCCCGCTGGCCGAGGGACCGGAGCGCAGCACGACGCACTCGTTGCGCCACAGGGGGGCGCCGACGTCGTCCAGGCGCGCCTTGTTGTCGCGGTGCAGCGCGGTGAGCGTGTCCGGGGCCACGTCGAGCGCGGCCATCCCGGTGTAGTGCTCGTCCACGTAGACGGTGTCCGCGCGGTAGTCCTCGACCGCCACGCCGAGCTGGCTGCCCTTGATGCGCAGCGCGCCGTCCTTGGTGACGAGCGTGCCGTCCAGCGCGAGCGCCACGGCGAGGATGCGGTGGTCGGCCGTGCCCGGATCGAGGTACGTGGGCAGCTGCGTGTCCACGTGGTTGCCCTCGACCCGCAACGTGCCGCCACCGGGCAGGTCGATCGGGTCGCGCAGTCCGCTGCCGCTGGCCGTGCGCAGCTCCTCGATGAGGCGCAGCGCCGAGCGCGCGTTGCGACCGACCTCATCCATGCGCGCCTTGTGGCGGTCGAGCTCCTCGACCACGACCAGCGGCAGCACCACCTCGTGCTCGTCGAAGCGGTGCAGCGCCGTCGGGTCGGCGAGCAGCACGCAGGTGTCGAGCACGTACGAGGTCACCACGCCCGCTCGGGGCATCAGGGCTCCTTCCACGCTCCGTCGCCACCGGACGATACCGGCGGCAGCGGCCGGAACGGGGGAGGCGCGGCGGCGGGCTTCACCCCCAGCGCGGGTGCTCGGGGAACAGCTCGCGCAGGGTGGGGTTGGCGCGGTCGGCGTCGGACAGCACGGGCGCGGCAAGCGGCCACTCGACCGCCAGGTCCGGGTCGTCCCACGCCACGGACGGCTTGTCGACGTCGGGCCGCCAGTAGTCGCTCACGTCGTAGAGGTAGTCGACCGGGCCAGCCCCGAGCGTGCAGAACGAGTTCGCGAGGCCCGCGCTCACGAACAGGCGGATGCGCTCGCCGTCGGGCGGCTCTCCGAGCATGAACGAGCGGTGCTGGCCGAAGGTGGGCGACTCCGGGCGGATGTCGGCGATCGCCGCGTACGCATGCCCGCGCACGACGTAGACGAGCTTGTCCCACGGCTCGGCGTGGAAGCCCCGCAGCACCCCGGGGACGCTGTGGGAGTGGTTGCCCTGGCGCAGCACCGGCTCGCGCCCGAGCGCCTCGGCGAGCTCGGCGATCTGGTAGGTCTGGCGGAAGAAGCCGCGCTCGTCCTCGTAGGTGGGCCAGCGGACGACGAGCAGGCCCTCGATGCCGGTGGTGTCGACTGCCATGGGCACCATCCCACCACACGGGGCTGCAGCACCCGAAACCGGGCCGACCGTCGGACTGCGCGGACGCTTCGTGACACGCGGAGCTACGAAGCGTCCGCGCGGCGCTTGCAGTCGGCGTGCGTCAGCGCCCGAAGCGCCGCTGGCGGGACGCGAAGTCGCGCAGCGCGCGCAGGAAGTCGGTCTTGCGGAACTCGGGCCAGTACGGGTCGCAGAAGTAGAACTCGCTGTGCGCGCTCTGCCACATGAGGAACCCGGACAGGCGGATCTCCCCGGAGGTGCGGATGATGAGGTCCGGGTCGGGGGTGCCGGTGGTGTAGAGGTGGCGGCTGATCTCGCCGGGGGTGAGCTCGGCGATCACCGTGGCGAGGTCGTCGCCGTGGGCGTGGCGCTCCTCGAGCAGCCCGCGGAACGCGTCGGTGATCTCCTGCCGCCCGCCGTAGCCCACTGCGACCTGCACGTGCAGCGCCGAACGGCCCGCCGTGGTCTCCTCGGCGTCCTTCAGCGCCTTGCGCAGGGCGTCGGGCAGCCCGTCGAGCGCGCCCAGCGCGGTGATGCGCACGCCGCGCTCATCGTTGCGCTCGTCGTGGGCGATGCGGCTGATGGTCTCCGCGATGATCTCGCACAGGTCCCCGACCTCGTCCTCGTCGCGCTGGAGGTTGTCGGTCGACAGCATCCACAGGGTGATGTAGGCGATGCCGAGCTCGTGGCACCAGTCGAGGAGCTCGTGGATCTTCTCCGCGCCAACCCGGTGCCCGTCCGCGATCGTGGACAGCCCGCGCTCGCGGGCATAGCGGCGGTTGCCGTCGAGGATGACGCCGACGTGGCGGGGCAGACGCGACGCCCGCAGGTCGGCGACCAGCCTCCGCTCGTAGAGCCGGTAGACGAGATCACGCAGCATGGCGGCCTGATCGTAGCCCACAACCGGCCGTCGTCGGTCAGGCCCGTTCGGGCAGGGTCTCCCGCATACGCAGCGCGAGCAGGGCCGCGGCGGCGAGGAGCAGGCCCGATACGCCGAAGCCCGCCGGATAGCCGTAGGCCTGTGCCAGCAGGCCGGAGGCGAGCGGACCGACGACGCTGCCGAGGTCGCCGGCGGTGTTCAGCACGCCGATGGAGACCCCCGTGCGGTGCGACGGCACGAGGTCGCCGACGATGGCCGGCGGGGTGACCGCCGTGAGGCCCGTGGCGAGGCCGTAGAGCGCCATGAGCACGAGGAAGGGGCCGACGGCGCCGGCGAAGCCGAGGGCGACCGTGACGCCGGCGTACGCGGCGTAGGCCGGGATCGTGAGGGTCCGCCTGCCGAACGTGTCGGCGACCTTGCCTGCGGGCCAGGTGATCGCGAGGTGGGTGAGCGCGGCCAGCGTCAGCGCGAATCCCATCATGAGGACGCTCGCGCCGGCCTGCTCGACGCCGAGGAGCGGCACGAGGCTGAACCGGACGCCGGTGGCCGCCCAGCGCGAGGTCGCCATGAGCACGAGCGCGATGGCGAACGTCGGGTCTGTGCACAGCTCCCGCGCGACCCGCAGGAGCGCGCGGATCCCCCGGGGGCGGGGTTCGCTGGCCGGCGCGCCGTCCTCCCCCCCGAGCGCGCGCTCGGGGGGCAGGAAGCGCAGGGCGAGCAGACCGGCGAGGGCGCAGGCCACCGCGTAGATGACGAACGGCCAGCGCAGCCCCAGCGGCTCGGCCAGGAGCCCCCCCACGCTAGGGCCGAGCGTGATGCCCAGCAGGAAGGCCGCCTGCAGCCCCCCCACCGCCCGGCCGCGCTGGTGCGCCGGGACGAGGCCGACCACATGGGTGAGGATCGCGTTGAAGAACAGCGCGCTGCCGAAGCCCCCGAGCCCCCGGTAGACCACGAGCTGCCAGTAGGTCGCGGCGGTCGCGGTCAGCAGGCTCGATCCGGCGACGATGATTGCGCCCCAGCCGATCGCGCTGCGGGTGCCGAAGCGGTCGGTCAGCGCACCCGTGTAGAGGTTGGACACGAGCCGCACGCCCGCGAAGACGCTCACGACCACGGTCACCGCGAACAGCCCGACGCCGAACGCGCGGGCGAACACCGGCAGGACCGGGACGACGAGCCCGAACCCGAGCGCCACGACGAGGGCGACCCCGAGCGCCACGAGGTAGGCCGGCTCGCGCAGGGGCGAGGCGGCTTCCGACGTGGCGGGGTCCTGCTCG
>SKPY01000541.1 GCA_007119305.1 Nitriliruptorales bacterium | reverse complement strand
GCCCAGCGCTGCCTGCGCAAGCCCGTCGACGTCGACGAGCTCGACGCCGCTGCCCGCGCGGCGCTGGACGACGACGTGGCGGTGGGCGGGCCGCCGGCGACGGTGCTCGGCGACCCGGACCGCCTCGCGCTGCTGCGCGCCAGCAGGCTGCTCGACAGTGGACCAGACCCGGTGTTTGATGCCCTCACCGCGCTCACGGCCGCGCTGCTGCGCACGGAATCCGCACGGGTCACGATCGTGAGCGACGGCGAGCAGGTGTTCAAGGCGCGGACCGACCGACCGGGCGCCGACGACGTCCCGCGGACGGCGCCGCTGAGCCACTCGCTGTGCCAGTGGCCGGTCGCGGCGGGGGAGCCGCTCGTAGTCGGCGACGCGCGCAGCGACCCGCTGCTCGCCGCGAACCAGGCGGTCACCGCCCTCGGGGCGGTCGCCTACCTGGGGGTGCCGCTGCTGGTGGACGGCCATGCCCTCGGCACCTTGTGCCTGGTCGACGGGCAGCCGCGTGACTGGGATCCGGACGAGCTCGCGCTGCTCGACGACCTCGCCGCCGCGGCCACCGCGGAGGTACGGCTGCGGCTGGCCGATGCCGGTGCCGAGCACGCCGCCTCGGCGTGCGCCACCGACGCGCTCGCAGCGCTCGCCGCGGTGCTGCGCCGGCACCGTGCCACGCTGCACGAGGCCGGCGTCGACGCGCTCGCCGTGCTCCTCGAGCACTACGCCACGCGGTGTGCCCGCGTCTAGCTCCGGCGCGCCCGTGGAGCCCGGCGGCGCTCCTGCCCCGCCCAAGCTGTACGGGGAGCTCGCGGGCTGGTTCCACCTGCTGACCGCGCCGGGCGACTACGCCGAGGAGGCTGCGCTCTATCGCCGTCTGCTCGCTGCGGCCGCCGGCGAGATCGGTGCGGTGCTCGAGCTCGGCAGCGGCGGCGGCAACAACGCCTACCACCTCAAGGCCCACTACGAGCTGACGCTGGTGGACCGGTCCGCGGCGATGCTCGAGCTGAGTCGCAGCCTCAACCCCGAGTGCGAGCACCTCGTTGGCGACATGCGCACCGTCCGGATCGACCGGCGGTTCGACGCGGTCTTCGTCCACGACGCCGTCAGCTACCTGACCACGCTTGAGGACCTCCGGGCGGCGCTGCGGACCGCGTACGTACATCTACGGGTCGGTGGCGCGGCGCTGTTCGCGCCCGACCACCTGCGTGACACGTTCACGCCCGGCACCAGGCACGGTGGGCACGACGAGGGTCAGCGCAGCCTGCGCTACCTCGAGTGGACCTGGGACCCGGAGCCGTCCGACGCGACGTACCTCGTCGACTTCGCCTACCTGCTCCGTGAGGGCACTGACGTCCGTGCGGTGCACGACCGCCACGTCTGCGGGCTGTTCGCCCGCGACGAGTGGCTGCAGGCACTGCGTGACACCGGCTTCCGGCGCGCCGCCGCCCGCCCCGGAGCGGACGGCACCGAGGTCTTCGTCGCCGGCACCTGACGGCTGCAGGGAGACGGCGGTCTTGTCACGTGGCCCGGCGCGTGCGGCTGTGGTCACCGGCGCCACAGGCAGAAGGGGTGCCCGGCGGGGTCGAGGTACACGCGGACGTCGTCCTGGGGCTGGTACTCCGCGCGGACCGCGCCGGCGGCGACCGCGTGCGCTTCCGCCGCATCGAGATCGTCGACCTCGATGTCGAGGTGCAGCATCATCTGCTGGTCGCCGGGCCTGGCAGGCCAGGCGGGCGCCACGTAGGCGGGCTCCGTCTGGAACGACAGGCCCGGCCCACCCTCGGGTGGCCTGAGGGTGACCCAGTCGGGCTCGTCCTGGCCGACCGTCCAGCCGAGCAGGCCGCGGTAGAAGTCGGCCAGCGCGCGTGCGTCGGGCGCGTCGAGCACGGTGCTGGTCAGCGTCAGGCGTGGTCGGTCAACCATGCCGGCTCCCGGGTGGTTGGCTCTCGTCCGCGCCGCGTCATTCCGGCGTTGACCGCGCTTGTTCGAGGATCAAGTCTCGTGCGTCGTCCTCGGAGATCTCCAGCACGAGCGACAACTCCGACGCGACGCTGTTCAGGCAGGTGTGGAGGACGGCGTTCTCGGTGCTGCTCAGCGGCTTGCCGGAGCGTTGCGCATGCCGTGTGAGATCGCGGATCACCATCGAAGCCTGGTCGAGCTCCCGGGACTGCACCCGCGCGGTGGAAGACGCCGTTCGTTCCGACCAGACCTCGGAAACGTCAGACGGCTGCGCCAGAACGGCCAGAACGGCCGCGGCTTCGCGTTTCGTGGACAGCGGCCTGAGCCCCACCTCGCGGACCGCGTCCATGGGCACCAGGACCTTCAGCGAGCTGGAGGCGAAAGCGAGTTCCATGAAGCTGGTGCGATTCGCGCCGAGGCCCCTGCTGGTGATCCCTCGAACCGTCGCAACTCCATGCTGCGGGTGGACAACCGTGTCGCCCGTTGTATACGCCACGCTTCTCCCAGCCTGCGCGTTGGCGGGCGCCACAGCGCAGTCTCCATTGTGACACGCCGTCCCTGCGCCGGAGGGGCCGCCGACGTCCTGCGGTCGGTCATCTCCGGGCGAGGGTTGATCGCCTCGCGCGCTCGAGACAGGCAAGACCGCACTCCCGGAGCCTCGCCTCCTCAGACGTTGCCTGCGGTGTGCGCCAGGTACAGGCACAAGCGCCGCTTGTGGGGGCCGCCACGGCACTGGTCGAATGGCGTCGAGTCGCGACCGAGGGGGCGTGGCTGTGGAGCTCGACCAGTTGCACGTGGATGTGTTCCGGAGACACGGCGAAGGACGCTACCGTGACGCGCTCGCCCTGATCAACGAAGCTGCCGATCAGGCTCCCGCGGACGCGGCGGCCAAGCTCGCCTTCTGGCGCGCCTGTCTGCTCGCGCTCGACGGTGACCGGGAGGCAGCGCTCGAGATCCTCGAGCGCGCTGCCGCTGCGGGCTGCTGGTGGCATCCCGGGGAACTGGCCGACGATGACCTCGCCTCCGCTCCCACCACCGCTCCACTTCGGACCGAGCGACGAGGAGGTGCGGACGGTGGTGGGATTGCAGCGCGCAGCGAGCAGCCCGGCCCGTGCAGCTTCGCTGTGGGCGCCGCTGGCCGCGGACGGCTGGCGGGTGCTGCTGCCGGCGGCGCCCCACATGTTGAACAGCGGTGACCGGCTGTGGCTCGATCTGGAGCGCGGCGAACTCGACCTGGAGGCTGCGGCTACCGCGGTGGCACCGCATGTGCCGGCGCAGGCGGCACTGCTGGTGCTCGGCGGCTTCGCTCAAGGCGGGGCGATCGCACTGCACCTGGCTCTTACCGGGGTCGTGCCGGCTGACGCCGTGGTGCTGGTCGGGGCCACCCATCGCTATCGTGAGGTGGCCGACGCTGCCGGACACTCGGCTCCCGAGGGGCTGCGAGCGCTGATCGTGATCGGCGACCGTGAACGCCACGTCGCTGCGACGCGCGCCGCCGCCGACCGTCTGAGGGCACTGGGCGTCGAGACGCGCGTCTTGACGTCAGAGGCGGCGTCGGGCATGTCGTGCCGCCCGGCTTGCCCGAACAGCTGCCGGCCATGGTCGCCCAACTGACGGCAGTCCCGCCGCGCTGACCGCCGCGCCACTGCAGCCCAGCCGGAGGGGGCGCCCACCACCCTCGGCGCGTACCTTAGCCCGTCAACCGCCGCCGTACGGGCGGGTGATGAGCTCGAGAAGGTGTCCGTCTGGATCGGGGAAGTAGACCCCACGACCGCCGTCGTTGTGGTTGATCTCCCCGGGGCGGCGACGGGCAGGGTCAGCCCAGTACGGCAGATCCCGCGCCTGGATGCGGCCGAAGATCTCGTCGAACTCTGCCTCGCTGACGAGGAACGCGTAGTGCTGCGAGGTGATCTCACCGTCAGCATCAGCGAAGTCGAGGCTCACGCCGTTGGCGACCTCGACAACCATGAAGGGACCGAACGGTGTGGGGGGAGCAAGCCCCAACACCTCCGCGAGGAAGGCTGCCGACGTCTGCCGGTCACGCGCCGCCACAATCGTGTGGTTGAGCTCGACGCCCATGCCGTCTCCGGATCTGGCCTGCCGCTGCACCGTCAGCATGCCACAGCCTGCGCGGAAGCGTGCGCGACGGGCCGTCGCAGTGGCCGCGTCTCGCGCCTCCAGCAGCACCCCCTCAGCCGAAGGGGCCGGGGGTTGACGGTGCACCACGTTTCAGGCCTCGGCCCAGCCGGTGCGGCGGGCCTGCGGCGCCACGAGGAGCCCGGGCTCGTCGAGGCGGACCGGATCGGCAGCCAGGCCTGCGTAGGCCAGCGCCGCCGAGGCCAGGTTCATGACCCTCCCATCGCCCGCGCTCGCGGGCTTGGTCAGCACCTCGGGTCCGCGCGCGAACGTCGGTCGGCCGCCCTCGGAGCGGAGCGCGTCGTGCGCGGCAGCAGCCGCCGTGTGGGCATCCTGCACGTGGGCGCGGACGCCGCCAGCCGCGTGCGCCCGCCCGGCGACGAACGCCTCGAACACGAAGAGCCGGCAGCCCGATGCGGACCACTCGTCCAGCGCGGTCGTGCCGCGCAGCGGCTCGCGTACGCGCCGCGCCACGTGGCTGAGCAGCCACGACAGCAGCTGCAGACCCTGGACCAGGCCCCACACGGCGAACCGCCCGCACCACGGAGATGTTGCCCCTGGCGCGGCGGAGTCGGCGATGCGCCGCTGCTTGAGCAGGTCGGCCGCCTCGTCGGGCACCGGGATCCACAGCACGTGCTCGAACCCGAGCGCCACGCTGCGCTGGGCGTCGTCGAGATCGTGGACCAGGGCATCCGCGAGGACCTGGATGGAATGGTTGCCGTCGCGGTCGTACGCCACCGCGGTTCCGTCACGGAAGCCCGCCCACCCGAGGGTTGTGCCCGCTCCCGGCAGGCCGTCGCCGGGCTTGCCGGTGTCGACGGCGTAGACGCTGACCGCGGGGTCGGCCATCGAGGCCTACCCCCGTTCGGCGAGACGCGGTGGGAACCCGCCGGTTGCGATCGGCCCCCAGTCGTGGATCGTGATGCGGAGGAGGCACTTGCCCTGGCGCACCATCGCCTCCCGGTACTCGTCCCAGTCGGGGTGCTCGCCGCTGATGGCCCGGAAGTAGTCGACCAGCGGCTCGAGCGCCTCGGGCAGGTCGAGCACCTCGGCGCTGCCATCGACCTGCACCCACGCGTCGTCCCAGTCGTCGGACAGCACGCACACGCTCGCGCGACGGTCACGGCGCAGGTTGCGCGCCTTCGCGCGTTCCGGATAGCTCGCGATGACGATCCGGCCCGGCGCATCGACCCCCATGGCCACCGGCGACAGCTGCGGGCGCCCGTCGCGTCGGAAGG
>SKPY01000373.1 GCA_007119305.1 Nitriliruptorales bacterium | reverse complement strand
TGCCGGGCGGTCGCCACGGCCGTCGCCGGCATGCTCGGGCTCGGGCTGTGCGCGGTGGATGCCCGACGGGCGCCGGAATGCCCGACCGAGCTCGACGTGCTCGTCCGGCTGCTGGAGCGTGAGGCAGCCCTGTCCGGCAGCGCCGTCCTCGTCGAGGGCGGGGGCCCGGTCGGCTCGGCACTCGTCGATCGGCTCACCGTGCCGACCGTCGTCGCCGGCCACACGCGCGGTGAGCTCGTGCGGCGCCGTGCGCTCGCCTTCGACGTGCCACGCCCGACAGCGAGAGAGCAGGGTGAGGTCTGGCGCACGGCGCTGGCCGCGAGCGGGGCCACGGCCAACGGCGAGGTCGACGCGCTCACCGCCCAGTTCACGCTGACCGCGTCGGCGATCCGGCACGCCTGCGCGGTGCTCGACGCCGCCGACGGGGCGGAGCCGCTCAAGCGGGCCTGGGACGCCTGCCGGATGGTGTGCCGCCAGCCGCTCGACGGGCTCGCCCAGCGCATCGAGCCGAGCGCGACGTGGCACGACCTCGTGCTGCCCGCGGCCCAGCGCGAGCTCCTCGACGAGATCGCGCTCCACCTCGCCCACCGCACGCGGGTCTACGACACCTGGGGGTTCGCCGCACGCTCGCCACGAGGCCTTGGGATCAGCGCGCTGTTCGCGGGCCCGAGCGGAACCGGCAAGACGATGGCCGCCGAGGTGCTGGCCGACGCGGCGCGTCTCGACCTCTACCGCGTGGACCTCAGCCAGGTCGTGAGCAAGTACATCGGCGAGACCGAGAAGAACCTGTCGAGGGTGTTCGACGCCGCGGAGGCCGGCGGGGCGATCCTGCTGTTCGACGAGGCCGACGCGCTGTTCGGCAAGCGCACCGAGGTCAAGGACAGCCACGACCGCTACGCGAACATCGAGGTCAGCTACCTGCTCCAGCGCATGGAGGCCTACCGCGGTCTCGCGATCCTCACGACCAACTTGAAAGACGCCCTCGATCCCGCCTTCATGCGGCGGATCCGGTTCGTCGTCCACTTCCCGTTCCCCGACGAGGCGCAGCGCGCGGAGATCTGGCGGCGGGTCTTCCCCGACGACACGCCGACCGAGGGGCTCGACGTACGTCGGCTCGCAACGCTGAACGTCGCCGGCGGCACGATCCGCAACATCGCCCTGCGTGCTGCGTTCCTCGCTGCCGCTGAGCACGCGCCGGTCCGCATGCCGCACCTCGCCCGCGCGGCCCGGGGCGAGTTCGCGAAGCTCGAGCGCCCGCTGTCCGCCGCCGACGTCGGAGGCTGGCGATGACGCGCGCCGTGGTCCCCGTCGCCGAGCGCGCCGCCGCCCCGGCCGTGGTACGCCGCCACCTCGTCCAACGGTGTCCGGACGGCCGCTGCGCCCCCGGCGCGTGCGCCGACCATCGCGACCAGCAGGCGGACACCACGATGCAGGGGAACCTCGGGCACGCGTTCACGGGCGTGCGGGTGCAGGCTGCCGACGGCCCGCGCCACCCGGCGCAGGTCGACCTCGCGGTGCCGTCAGCGAACCGTGCGCTCGAGCAGGAGGCTGACCGCGTGGCCGACCTGCTCGTGCGGTCCCCCGGCCGCGTGCGGGACCGCAGGGTGCACGTCGCCGGCCGCGCGTCCACGTCCTCCGTCCAGGCGTCGGACACGCCTCGACAACCCGCGGTGGCGCCCGACGTCGCCGTGCGTCTCCCGTCGCTCGAGGCGCGTGCTCAGCCGCTGCCCGCCGGCGTGCGGGGGTGGTTCGAGTCCCGGTTCGCCCACGACCTCTCCCATGTCCGGGTCAGCACGGACGACGCGTCCGCCCGCCAGCTGCGGGCACGGGCGTACACGGCGGGCAGCACGATCGTGTTCGCAGCCGGGCAGTACGACCCCGCGACGAGGGAGGGGACGGCCCTGCTCGCCCATGAGCTCACGCACGTCCTTCAGCAGCGGCGCGGCGGGGCGCTCGCCACCCGCGACCGGGCTCTCCCGGTCCAGCGGCAGCCGGTGGACTGCACCCACGCGGTCACCGGCGTCGCCCCGCCCCGGGACCCGGTCGCCGAGCTGACCACCGCGCACGATCGCGCGCTCGACGGTGCAAGGGCCGCGCTCGCGTTCGTGGAGGCGGTACGGGCAGGCGGGCAGGGGGCGGCGGTCCTCCGCCGCTCGCTCGACTTCCACTTCGCGACACCCACCGCCGCGGCGCTGGCCACCATCGCCACCCACGACCGGCGCATCGTCAGGCGGCTGGAGACGGGCACGAGCATCTACCGCTGCAACATCCAGGGCATCTGCGGGGGCGCAGGGTCCGACACGCTCGCGGCCCAGCGCTGCCCCGCGGGCGGGGCGCGGGCCCGGATCTGCAGGGACTTCTTCGACGCCTCGGTGGGCGCGCGCATCTCCACGCTCGTGCACGAGGCCGCGCACGCCGTCGGGGTCGCGTGCGCCGACGGCGACGACGTGTACATCCACGAGGCCACCTACCCGGGCCCCAACCCGGTGAACAACGCCGAGCCCTACGGGGAGTTCGCGCGCATGGCCGGCGGGCTCGCCGGGCCGGTGCGGTTCCCCCCGAGAACCCCCCGGGTGCCGCCCGCACCGCAGGTCGCGCCACCCGCTTCAGGTTCTGCGCTGCCCGAGGGGCCCACGATCGGCCCACCTGAGCCGGAGCGGCCTGCACCGTCGTTCATCGACGAGCTCATCCGGCGCCAGGGCGAGCGGATGCACGAGCGGATCCTCGAGTCCGTCGACGAGATCGACGCCTGGTTCGCGCCCCCCGGGGCCGCACCACCGCAGCAGGCGCCGCCGCAGCAGGCGCCGCCCGCGGGTGGCGTGGCTGCTCCTGCGGACGCTCCCTACTCCGTGAGCTTCACGAACGTGGCGCCGCCGGCGAGCCCCGAGCGCTCCGAGGCGAACCCCGGCCCGTCCGGGCGCGGGGTGAACCGGGCGGGCTACACGCGTGTGCGCGTGCAGCCGAGCATGACGGTCTCCTGGGGCACCGGGCCCGCGGCCGCGAACGGCGGCGTTCCCACGGTGCCCCTCTACGTCCGCTCCGCGAACGTCTCCTTCCGGCTCGACCCCATCGTTGTGCACGTCTCCTCCCGGTATCCGGTGGGCTCGTGCCCCTATCGGGTCACCGCGGCACACGAGCAGGAGCACGTGACAGCGTTCCTTGCGATCTTCCACCGCCACCGGGCGACGATGGTCCGCCGTGCGAACGAGATCCCGCTGCCGAACGAGGCCGCACCCGCACAGGTCCCCGAGCCGGACATCGCTGCCGAGCAGGGTCGGATCGTCGAGCCGGTCGCCGAGGCGGTGCGCGAGGTGCGTGGGCTCATCGGCGCGGAGATGCGCGCCGACCGGGATGCGAAGGACGCCCCCGCGAGCTACGCGCAGGTCTACAGGAGGTGCCGACCGGATGAGTGGTGACCAGACAGGAGCCCGCGGGCGGGACGCGTCGCCCGCGACCGGACTCAGCGCCCTCCGCGTGGATCGCATCATCCTGCGCGGCGTCGCCGCCGACGAGGCCGAGACGGCGGGGTTGCGGACGGCGCTTGGGCGCGCGCTCGCGTCCGGGGGCCCCGCCCCTCCGCACCGTCTCGCAGAGCGCGTCGCCGTGCAGGTCCTGCGGGCGGTGCAGCGGTGACGTCTGAGTTCCCGGGCCGGCCGCGGGTGCTGAAAGGCGCGCTCGTCGCGTACGCGTCGGCGCTGCTCGGGCCCGTGCCGAACGTCGTCGTGTTCCAGTACAACCCGGACACGGTGACCCGGACGGTCCGGCACCGCACCCAGACGAGCACCGGCGCGGAGGCCGGCGGGCGGGCGCGCGCCGGCGAGCCGATCCGGGTGACGGGGCCGCCGGCCGAGTCGCTGTCGCTACAGATCACGCTCGACGCGACCGACAAGCTCGAGGTCGGCGACCCGCTCGCGGTCACCGTCGGGGTGCACCCGGCGCTCGCCGCGCTCGAGCTCCTGCTCTATCCCGACTCGACGCAGATGCTGCGCAACGCCGCGCTCACCCAGGCGGGCGCGAGCGCGGTGCCCGCCGCCGAGGTGCCGAGCGTGCTCCTCGTGTGGGGACTCGGCCGCGTCGTGCCGGTGCGGGTCGAGTCCCTGTCGATCACCGAGCAGGCCTACGACCCGCTGCTCAACCCGATCCGCGCCGACGTCGACCTGTCCTTGCACGTCCTGTCCTACCTCGACCTGACCGTCGGCAGCCTCGGGCACGGCGCGTCGGTCGCCCACCACATCGCCAAGGAGGCGCTCGCCCAAGCAAACGTCGTCGACGCCACCGCCACCGCGGTCTCGCAGGTGCTGTAGCCATGCTGTTCCGGGGCAGCCGCTACGAGGGCACGCCGCTGCGCGAGCACACGCGCGGGGATGGCGAGCCCGTGAGCTACGTCGGGCTCCGCCTCATCCCCGACAGGCGCGGGGCGACCGGCCACGTCGTCGAGCAGGGCGAGCGGCTCGACCACATCGCCCATGCCGAGCTCGGCGACCCCGAGCAGTTCTGGCGCATCTGCGACGCGAACCGGGCCGTCCGGCCAGAGGACCTGCTCGCGCCCGGCCGCCGGCTCGACGTCCCGGGGGTGTGACGGTGCGCACCGTGACCTGGGCGCTGCTGCTCGACCGGACCCCGGCCCCCGCCGAGGTCGTCGAGGCCGTCGACGAGGTCACCGCCGAGGTCGACCTCGACACCGCCGGCCTGCTCCGCCTGCGCCTCGGCATCAGCCCGGAGCCGACGGGCTGGCGGATCGTCGACGCCGGCACGTTCGACCGGCTGACCCGCCTCACCCTGCTCGTCGCCGCCGGGCCCGGCGTGCCCACCCCCGTGATCGACGCGACCGTCACCGACATCGCCGTCACGTTCGCCGACGAGCCGGGCGCCTCGGCGCTCGAGGTCGCCGCGCTCGACGCCACCGCCGCGCTGAACCTCGAGGACAAGGTGCGCTCCTGGCCGAACATGCCGGACTTCGCGATCGCCGCGGCGATCTTCGCCGAGCACGGCCTCGTCCCCGTGACCGAGCCGACCACGCCGGTGCGCACGATGCTCGACACCACCGTCGTGCAGCGCGACACCGACATCCGCTTCCTGCGCCACCTCGCCCGCCGCAACGGCTTCGAGGTCTTCGTCGCCCCGACCCCGGTGCCCGGCGTCGTCGAGGGGCACTTCCGCAAGCCGCTGCTCGACGTGCCCGCCCAGGCGGTGCTCACCGTCGGCATGGGCGACGCGAGCAACGTCGCGAGCCTGGAGGTCCGCCACGAGCCCGTGCGCCCGAGCGCCGTCGAGGTCGGCGGGGTTGACGCGGCCGCGGTGCGCAGCACGTCGGCCGGCGCCGACGCCGCCGA
>SKPY01000306.1 GCA_007119305.1 Nitriliruptorales bacterium | reverse complement strand
GGTGCCGTCGGCGAAGCGGTAGTGCGCGAGCGGGTCGACCGGCACGAGGTCGAGCACCCCCTCGAGGGGCGGCCCGGTCGCCGCGTTCGTGGGACTGCTCGCCACCTCGTGGATCCGCAGACGCCGCGGCCGTCTGGCGTGGAAGCAGCGGGCGATCCCGTGACCCGCGTCGTCGTCGTGGGCGCGGGCGTGGGCGGCCTCGCAGCCGCAGCACGGCTGTCCGCGCTCGGCCATCAGGTGACCGTGTGCGAGCAGGCCGAGCGCGTGGGCGGCAAGCTCGGCCTGCTGGAGCGCGCCGGCTTCCGCTTCGACACCGGCCCGTCCCTCGTGACGCTGCCCCAGGTGCTGCGCGAGACGTTCGCAGCAACCGGGGCGCCCCTCGAGGGGGTGCTCGACCTCGTGCCGGTCGACCCGCTCGCGCACTACCGCTTCGCCGACGGCACCACGTTTGCTGCAAGCGCTGACCTCGACGCGTTCGCGGCGACGCTCGATGCGGCGCTGCACCCCGGCGCAGGTGCGGACTGGCGCCGGTTCCTGGCGCGTGCCGGGGCGATCTGGTCGGCCGTGCGGGGGCCGTTCCTGTCGGCGCCGATCGGCGGCGTGGCAGACCTGGCGCGCCACTCCACCCGTCTCCGCGACATGGCGACGATCGCCCCGTGGCGCACCCTGCGGTCCCTCGGGAGGCGCTATCTGCGGGACCCGCGGCTCGTCATGTTCCTCGACCGCTACGCCACCTACGCGGGCTCGGATCCCCGCCGCGCCCCAGCGGCGCTCGCGGCGATCCCCTACGCCGAGCAGGCCTACGGCGGCTGGTACGTGCGCGGGGGGCTCTACCGGATCGCTCAGGCGCTGGCCGAGCGGGCCGGTGAGCGCGGTGCGAGCCTGCGCACCGGCGCGGACGTCGAACGCGTGGTCCTGTCCGGCGGCCGGGTCGCGGGTGTGCGCCTGGCCGACGGGGAGCTGCTGCCGGCGGACGTCGTCGTCGCCAACGCCGACGCCGCACACCTCTACCGGGACCTGCTGCCCGGCGACGCCGCGGTTGGTCCCCGCCGCCGTCTGGCCCGCACCACACCCTCGCTGTCGGGCTTCGTGCTGCTGCTCGGCCTGCGCGGCACCACACCGCGGCTCGCCCACCACACCGTCGTGTTCCCCGCCGACTACGACGCCGAGTTCGACGCGCTGTTCGGTGCCGCGCCGGCGCCGGTGCCGGACCCCACGCTCTACGTGTCCGCGCCGGCTGACCCGGCCGTGCACCCCGCGGGCTGCGAGGGCTGGTTCGTGCTGGTGAACGCCCCGCGTCAGGGGCCGGTCGACTGGACGGCCCCCGGGGTCGCCGACGGCTACGCCGACCACCTCCTGCAGCGCCTCGCCGAGCGGGGCCTCGACGTCCGCGGGCGGCTGCTGTTCCGGGAGATCGTCACGCCCGCGGACCTGCGACGCCGGACGCGCGCGGTCGGCGGAGCGATCTACGGCACGTCGTCGAACGGGGCCCGGGCCGCGTTCCTGCGCCCGGCCAACCGGGCGCCGATCCCCGGCCTGTTCCTCGTCGGCGGATCGGCGCATCCGGGCGGCGGGCTGCCGCTCGTGCTGCTGTCGGCTCGCATCGTCGCGCGCCTCGTCGGCCCTGCTACCTGAGCGCCCGGCGCACCGCGACCAGCAGGTGCCCGAGCCCGGCAACAGCGAGCACGCCGAGCGCGCCGAGCCACAGCGTCGCGCTGCCGGCCGCATGCTCGGGCAGTGCGCCGGCGAACAGCAGCGCGCCGGCGCAGCAGATCAGCCGCGTCGGACGCTCGCCGACGGTGACCGCGCCCACCCCGGTCATCCCGGCACCGAGCGCGCGCGCCCGGACGTACTCGTGCAGCCCGATCGTCGCGCCCGTCGCGACGGCCAGCCACGCGGGCGCACCAACGAACCAGACGGCGACGAGGTAGAGACCGTCGCTCACCCGGTCGACGAAGGAGTCGAGCACGAACCCCCAGCGCGTGGCGCGGTCCGTCAGCGTGGCCACGCAGCCGTCGAGCGCGTCGCCGAGCCCCGACAGCACGACCAGCAGGCCGGCGAGCAGCGGCCAGGTGCCGCCCGCCTGGGCGGTGACCGCGACCGCCAGCGCGACCCAGCCCCCCCACAGGGACAGCACGTCCGGCTGCACCCCACGCCGGGCGAGGGGAACGCCGAGCCGGTACACGGCCGCGAGCCACCCCCGCACCCAGACGCTGTCCGCGGGGTCGTACCTGCCGTGCAGGGCCGACCAGCGGGCGCGGAACCCGGCGAGGTCGGGGACGCCGTGCTCCGGCTTGCGCGCCGTGGCCGCGGTGACGACGGCGAGCACGACTGCGGATCCAGCGAGAACCGCCGCCGCTGTCACCGCTGCACCGTCCAACCGGTGCTCCGGGTCGGCGAGCCCTGCCGGGCTGCGCAGCCGTTCATCGCCAGGAGCATCTCAGCACCTCCCTGGCGGTCGCTGACGCGACCGCCACCACCTGACATACGGAGAATGCGACCGCGGCGCTGGCGCTTGGGTCGCATTCACTTGTCAGGTCACGGGCACGCTCAGCCACTCGATCGCCTCGGCGAGGGTGTCGACCGGGACCAGGGTGGTGCCGGGCAGCGCGGCGGGATCGAGCTCGTGCGCCTGCGTCGCCGGCACGAACAGCACCTCGGCGCCTGCGCGGTTGGCGGCCCGCGCCTTGGCGGGCACCCCGCTGACCCGGGTCACGGCGCCGTCTCCACGGATGCCGCCGGTCCCGGCGATGTGGCGGCCCTGCGCGAGGTTCTCGCCAGACGCCTGCGCGTAGGTCGTCAGGGCGACCATCAACCCGTGCGAGGTGCCCAGGGACAGGTTGCGGAACCAGTCGGCAGGCACGAGCTTCGCTGCCGCGAACGTAATGCCCGCCTCCAGCCCCTCAGGTGCGAGGTCGAGCGTCCTCACCACGCCGTAGGGCAGACCCGGTCCCGGCGCGGAGTACTCGCGCCCGTCCGGCAGACGGAAGCGCAGCCCGTCCACGCTCGGCTCGGGGTTCGCGACCTGACGCTGCTCGACCTCCGGACCGGTTGCCTGCTCCCAGGCCGCGGACACGCGCTCCCACGTCTGCCGGTCGGTGAGCGGGACACCGTCAACCGATGCGATGACCGCGCGTTCGGGGTAGCCGTCCAGCTTGGGCGCGCGGGCCTCCACGAGCAGGCCGAGGGGGACATCGATGCCGGCGTGGCGCAGGCCCACGGCGGCCGCGGCCGGCTCGTTCAGCGCCGGTCGCATGGTGACGGAGCCGGCGCGCAGGTCGATCGGCGGAGCGTCCGTGCCGGCGATCCGGTCCACGAGCGCCTCGCCCAGCAGCTGGGGTCGTCCGACCGCCAGCCAGCTCCACCTGCCTGGCGGGTTCACGGTGGTGCCGCCCACCTGCAGCCGACCGTCGAGGCGCCATGCTGAGCCGGGCGGGTCGTCTGAGATGACGTGCAACCAGGGCACCGGCACGAGGAGCACCGCGCCCAGGACGGCCGCCAGGATGACGAGCCCGCGCGCTCGCCGCCTGCCCGGCCGGGCAACCGGCCCGCGAGCAGCGTCGTGTACGTGGCTCATCCGTCGCCTTCCTTGTGCTGCCGAGGACCGCCCACCACCACGATAGCCGCCGGACAATGGCCATTGGTACATGTCGGCGGGATTGCTCCGCGCGGGCTGTGCCTGCGGCCCGGCACGCTCGCCGGCGGGCCGCCTGCCCGACTGCGCGCAGCGCCCGCCTGAGCGGCTAGGCTCCTGCCCGGCGCACAGCACCGACCCGGAGGGAGAACCGGATGCAGCTGGGGTTGAACATCGGCTACTCGGGCGCGGCCATGAGCGCCGTGTTGCCCCTCGTCGAGCACGCTGACCGGATCGGCATCGACTCGGTGTGGGCCGCCGAGGCCTACGGCTCCGACGCGGTCACGGTGCTGTCCTACGTGGCGGCGCGGACCGAGCGCATCAAGCTCGGCAGCGGGATCCTGCAGATGCCCGCCCGCACCCCGGCGAACACCGCCATGACCGCGATGACCCTCGATGCGCTGTCGGGGGGGCGCCTGCTGCTGGGGCTCGGCCTGTCCGGACCGCAGGTCGTGGAGGGCTGGCACGGAGTGGCGTACGGTCGTCCGCTCGGGCGCACGCGGGAGTACGTGGAGATCGTGCGCAAGGCGGTCGCCCGCGACGAGCCGCTCACGTACCGGGGGGAGCACTACCGGATCCCCTACGACGGCGACGACGCCACCGGTCTCGGCAAGCCGTTGAAGTCGATCCTGCACCCGGTGCGCTCTGCGATCCCCATCTACCTCGCGGCGATCGGCCCGAAGAACGTGGCCCTCACGGCCGAGATCGCCGACGGGTGGCTGCCGATCTTCTACTCCCCCGAACGCGAGCACATCTACGCGGACTACCTGCAGGAGGGCTGCGCACGCGCCGGACGCGACCCGGCGGAGCTCGACATCGCGCCCACGGTGTACGTCGCCATGGGTGACGACGTCGACGCGTGCCGCGACCAGCTCCGGCCGTTCTTCGCCCTCTACATCGGCGGGATGGGCGCGCGTGACCGCAACTTCTACGCAGACCTCGCCCGGCGCTACGGCTTCGAGGCTGCAGCCGACCGCATCCAGGACCTCTACCTCGACGGCAGGAAGGACGAGGCGGCGGCCGCCGTGCCCGACGAGCTCGTCGACGAGATGGCCCTCGTCGGCCCGCTCGAGCGCATGGTCGACCGCCTGCAGGCGTGGAAGGACAGCCGCGTCGGCACGCTGGTGCTCGGCACACACCAGCCGGAGGTGCTCACCGCGCTCCAGGAGGCGCTGTAGCCGTATGCGATGATGCACCGTCCGCCGCCGAGCGCCCACGCAGGACCCACGCCAGCTCCCAGAGGAGATCACATGCAACGCCCCCGTTCCACCGACGTCACCGAGGGCTTCCAGCGGGCCGGCGCCCGAGCGATGCTCCGGGCGATCGGCATGACCGACGCCGACTTCGACAAGCCGCAGGTCGGCGTGGCCACCTCGTGGAACGAGGTGACGCCCTGCAACCTGCCGCTGGCCCGCCTCGGCGCGAGCGCCTACGAGGCCATCAAGGCTGCCGGTGGCTTCCCGATCACGTTCAACACGATCGCGGTGTCCGACGCGATCTCGATGGGCCACGAGGGCATGCGCGCCTCGCTCGTGTCCAGGGAGGTGATCGCCGACTCGGTCGAGTGCGTGATGCACGCCGAGCGTCTCGACGGCATGGTCACCTTCGCCGGCTGCGACAAGTCCCTGCCCGGCATGGTCATGGCTGCCGCGCGGCTGGACCTGCCGACCGTGTTCTGCTACGGCGGCACGATCCTGCC
>SKPY01000071.1 GCA_007119305.1 Nitriliruptorales bacterium | reverse complement strand
GGTCACGCAGACTCGCCGGCATCCCGCCGGGGGCGCGCCGCCGAGGCTCACAGCGGCTGCGCCCGGCCGGCGTCGTGGAGGAAGGCGAGCACCGCGGCGACGCGGCGGTGGGTCTGCGGTTCGTCGGTCAGCCCGAGCTTGGCGAAGATCGAGGTGGCGTACTTCTCGATCGAGGACTCCGACAGGTGGAGGTGCGCGCCGATCGCTGCGTTCGTGCGGCCCTGCGCCATCTGCTCGAGGACCGCCCGCTCGCGGTCGGTGAGGTGGACGAGGGGGGAGCGCTGCTGCTGGGCGTTGCTGCCGACCAGCGCGCCCACCACGTCAGGGTCGATCACGGAACCGCCGCGCGCGACCTCGCGCACCGCTGCCACGAGCTGGTCGGGGTCGCCGATCCGCTCCTTGAGGAGGTAGGCGAGCCCGGCGGGGCCGTCACGCAGCAGCTCCATGGCGTAGGTCGCCTCCGCGTACTGCGACAGCACGACCACCCCCACGGCGGGATGGCGTGCGCGGATGCGATGAGCGGCGTCGATCCCCTCGGTGTGATGGGAGGGCGGCATGCGGATGTCGGTGACGACGACGTCCGGCACGAGGCGGTCGACGACGCCCTCCAGCTCGGCTGGAGCGCCGACAGCGGCGATCACCTCGATCTCCCCGCTGTCGTCGAGCGCACGGCAGATGCCCTCGCGCACGAGGTAGTGGTCGTCGGCGACCGCCACACGCAGGCGTTCAGCCACCAGCGGCCCTCAGCCACGCGGTCACGCTCGTGCCGCCCCCTGGCCGGCTCGTGACGTCGAGCCGGCCCCCGAGCGCCGCGAGCCGCTCGGCGAGGTTCGCCAGGCCGTCGCCAACCGCGGCCGCCACGTCGAAGCCCGCACCGTCGTCGCGCACCTCGATCCACAGCGAGCCGTTGGCGCTGGCGAGGCTCACCTGCGCGTGCGTGGCCCGAGCGTGCTTGCCGACGTTCGCGAGCGACTCGGCGATGGTGAAGTAGCAGGCGCCCTCGATCTCCTCGGCGAACCGCAGCCCGCGGAGCGAGGGTTCGGCCCGCACGGACACCGGCACCGCGCTGCGCGCCGCCAGCGCCTCGACGGCCTCCAGCAGCCCGCGGTCGCTGAGCACGCTCGGATGGATGCCGTGGGCGAGCTCGCGTAGCTCGCCCATCACCCGGGCCAGGCCGTCCTGGAGCTCGCTGAGCGCCTGCTCGCCCGCTCCCGGGTCCTTCCGCAGCTGCTTGCGCACGTGGGCGGCGTGGCCGATCAGCGCGACGAGATCCTGCTGGACGCCGTCGTGGATGTTGCGCTCGAGGCGGCGCCGCTCGGCGTCCTGGGCGCGGACGAGGCGCATCCGCGACTGCTCGAGCTCGGCGGCGAGACGCAGGTTGCGCACGGCCAGCGCGGCCTGCCGGGCGAAGGTTCTGACCACCGCCTCGTCGTCGTCGGTGAGCGGGCCGGACGCCTTCGGGCCGCACTCCACGACACCGAGCCGTTCCTCGCCCAGGAGGACGGGGACGGTCAGCGCGGGCGTGTCGTCACCGATGGGCTCCGCAGGCTCCAGCCGCACCCGCGCCCACTGCAACCCCAGGCCCTCCTGGAGGGTGTCGGCCATGCGGGGCAGCAGGCTCTCCAGCTCGACGGTCTCCTCGAGCGCCGCCCCGAGGCGCGAGACCAGCCGCGCGGGGTCGGCGCGCACGCCGAACACCCAGCGGTCCGCCAGCAGCTCGAGCCGTCGGCGGGCCGGTTGGAAGACCACCGTCGCGCCGACCGCGATGGCGATCGCCAGGCCCAAGGGGAGGCGCCGTCCGACGGCGAGGCCGAGCCCGGCAGCCGCGCCCACGTAGACGACTGCGATGACGGCCCACAGGAAGCCGTGCACCAGGGATTTGCGGATGACCCGATCGATGTCGAGCGCATCCGGCCTCAGGATGGCGATGGCGATGGCGATCGGCAGCGATGCAATCACGGGGATCCAGAGGAAGTTGACGACCTCGGCGGCGGTGCCCGGAGCGCCGTTGAAGACGTACCGCCACGCGACCAGATCCAGCACGGCGACGCCGGCTGCGCACAGCCCTGGCAGCAGCAGCCAGCGGATCCTGCGCCGGGTGTCGACGTCGGCGCGCCGGTAGCGCAGCACGAGCAGGACGACACCGACGGCGAACAGGCTCTGCGCGAGCGAGACCCCCACCCCGGCGACCGTCCCGGCAGGCGTGAGCGCCTGCACGTGGTAAGGGTTCGGCAGGTCCGGGAGCATGTGGTAGCTCGGCATCAGCAGGGTGCGCTGCCCCACGAAGACGACCGGCGGCAGCAGCAGCAACCACCACAGGCCGCGCAGCACCAGGCGCTCGTAGCGGCGCTGTGCCTGCCCGTCGGGGAACAGCCCGAGCAGGTGGGCGATGGCGGTGACGGCGACGATGGTGGCGAGCTGGTAGGCGAGCAGCACCCAGGCCAGCGTCTCGGAGCTGCCGCTCGTCCCGAGCCGCAGCGTGATCCCGTCAAGGGTCTGCACGATCGCCACGACGCCGGCCGTCACCGCGAACCACCAGGCCACGGGATGGTCGGGGCGTTTGCGCCAGGTGAACGCCGCGGCCGCGACGAAGACCGCGGTGCCCGCCACCCAGGGCAGCTCCTTGGCCGGCGTGCCGAACGACAGGACCACGGGCACGGTGACCATCACGGCCAGCGCTCCCGCCAGGAGCGCGAGCCCGGGAAGGCGCCTGCGTGTGCTCATGTCCGGCTCATGATGCGCGCGCGCGACGCGCTGCGCCAGCGGGCTGCCCCCATCTCCGCGTGGGGCTAGCCGGAACCAGAGTCGGCGGACACCGGGATGGGCGTCGCCCGCCGGCGCTCCTACGGTCAGCGCATGACCACGACGGGCGCCGCACCCACAACGACGAAGGCCGCTGGACTGCGGCGGTGGATGCGCATCGTGGGCGGGTTCTACCTCGTCATGGGCGCGTTCAACACGCCGCCGGTGATCCAGGCACGGTTCGGAGCGCAGTACGCAGAGCTCGGCCTTGCCGTGGACAGCCCGGCGGCACAGGCACTCGTGGACGTGTGGTTCATGTTCGGGCTCGAGGTCGCGGTCATCGGCGCCGCGCTCCTGTACTTCTCGTCGGATCCGGCGCGGCACCTCGCGCTCGTCTGGACGGTGCTCGGGCTCGAGCTGGTGCGCGGCGTCGTCGACGACCTGTACCTCATCGCACGCGGCTACGACCCGCGCATCTACGGCCTCTGGGTCCTGATCCACCTCGTGATCATCGTGACCGGTGTGGCCGCCATCCGCGGCAGCCGCGCTGACGCAGGAAGGAGCAGCCATGCAGCCCGCAGCAGTCGCTGAGGACCGCCGGTTCCGACTGGCGGGGTACGCGTTCGTCTCTGGAGCCGCGCTGATCATCGTCTTCAACCTGGTGTTCCCCAGGGCGGACGACGCGTGGGACGTGCCCGCGGTGCTGGAGATGATGGCGGCCAACCAGACCCTGCGGCAGGTGAGCTTCCTGGGGGTGGGGGTCGGGCTCTGGGCGCTCACCGCCGGGCTGGTGGAGCTCGTGCGGGCACTGCCCTCCCCGTGGGCGCGGGTGGGCCGCTACGGAACCCTGCTCGGCGCGGCCGTGTTCACCGTGAGCATCGGGCTGGGGATGGCGGCCACCGGCCCCGCCGCGGCGTGGGTGGCGTCCGGGTCGGATCCCGTGTCGGTCGACTACGCGCTCGCGGCCGCCCTCAACGTGGCCGACGACGGCGTGTGGTTCCTGGCGATCATCACCTACTGGGGGTCGCTCGGAGTGCTCGGCGTCGCCCTGCTGTCCTCCGCGACGTTCCCGCGCTGGCTGGCCGTCTGGATCCTCGTGGTCGGCTTCGCCACCGCAGCGCTCGTCGGCGTGCCGCTCGCCGTCGGCGTGGAGGCGCCGGCGCTGCTGCTGGCGTTCGGCATCGTCGGGATGCTGACCGCCGTGTGGGCGCTGCTCGTGGGCGTCCGGGTTCTCCGGAGCAGCCCATGAACGGGTCGACCGCGTTGCAGGCCAGCGGCGTCACGAAGCGCTACGGCCGGCGCACGGTGCTGGAGGCCGCCTCCTTCCACGTCGACCGTGGCGAGGCCGTCGCCGTCATCGGGGAGAACGGCGCGGGCAAGACGACGCTGCTGCGGGTGTGCGCGGGGCTGCTCGCCGGCGATGCCGGCGCGGTGCGCCGGGACGGCCGGGTCGGCTACTGCCCGCAGGAGCCCGGGGTCGTCGACCTCCTCACCGCCGAGCAGCACCTGGTGCTGTTCGGCGCCGCCGCAGGGCTGCCGCGGGCCGAGGCACGGAACACGGGGTTGGCGTTGCTCGAGTCGTTCGGGTTCCCGGTGCACGAGCGCGCTGTCGCGAAGGACCTGTCGGGCGGCACCCGCCAGAAGCTCAACCTCGCCCTGGCGCTGCTCGCGGACCCGAGCGTGCTGCTGCTCGACGAGCCCTACCAGGGCTTCGACATGGGCTCCTACGTCGACTTCTGGGCGCATGTGGACCGGTGGCGCGGCCAGGGCAGGGCCGTGGTCGTGGTCACCCATCTGCTCACCGAGCTCAAGCGGGTGGACCGTGTCGTCGAGGTCCGCGCCGGCGGGGTCCACGAGTGCGCCGGAGCGGTCGCGTGAGCACGCTTGCCCACACCGTCGTCGTTGCCGAGATGCAGGCCCGTGAGCTGTTCCGCCGGCGCGGCGTCATGACGCTGTTCGTGCTGCTCCCGGCCGCGTTCTACTACGCCGTGCCCGCGGACGAGGACTGGAGCGTCCTCGCCGGCTCCATGGGCGTGTCGTGGGCCGTCGCCGCCGCCGGGCTGTTCGGCATCCTCGGCTGGCGGCGCGCCGACCCGCGCCTGGCCCTGGCGGGTGCACCGGCCCACCAGGGCCTGCTCGGCCGCCTCCTGCTGCTGCAGGCGCTCGGGATCGGCCTCGTCGCCGTCTTCGTCCCCCAGATCCTGTGGCGCTCGGCGGCCCTGCTCGAACAGCCGGCGCTCATGGCGTTCGCGCTCGTGCTCATGGCCGTCGTGTCGGTCCCGCTCGGCCTGGCGATCGGGGCCCTGGTGCCCCGTGAGCTCGAGGGCACGCTCGTGCTCATCGGCGTCGTCGGCATCGGGATGAGCGTGCCGCCCGATACCGGTGTCGCCCGTGCACTGCCGCTGTGGGGGCCCCTCGACCTCATGCAGATCGCCGCCGGCTGGAGTGACGCGCCGGTGCGCCGCGCTGTCGCCCATGCAGCGCTGTCCGCGGTGCTCTTGCTCGCAGTCGCGTACTGGTCGTGGCGCCGCCGCGTCCGGGTCCACACCTAGTAGGAGAGGAAGCCGCATGTCAACGCTTGCCCAACGCCCTGATGTCCGCCTCG
>SKPY01000316.1 GCA_007119305.1 Nitriliruptorales bacterium | reverse complement strand
GGGAGACGGGGACGGGCATCCGACCGTCGCGAACCCATCGCCACGCCGTCTGGTAATGGACGCCTTCACACTCGGCCCATTCACGGAGTCTCATGTGGACCGACTAGCACATATGTTCGTATATAACGATGAAATTTCGCGCAGCAGTTGGCGACCCCCCGCCTCGACGTCGACGCGTCCGTGGACGCCTGCCAGCGCGTAGGCCCCCGCGCACCGGCGTGCTGCCGTGGCCGTCAAGATCGCTGCTGGTCGGCGGGCGACCTGGTGACCACAGTCCGCTCGAGCAGCGCGTCGAGGGTGGCCAGCGCCCCGTCGACCACCTCCGCCATGGGCTGGTGCCGGCCGTGCCCGGCGGCGGTTCTGGCGGCGTCGGCGCCCAGTCGTCGCTCGACCTGCTCCCAGGCCGCGGCCAGCCGTCGGGCTTCGGCACCGAAGCTGGGCGTGGACCCCAGGGTGACCGCGCCGTGCAGCACGGCCGCCGACTCGTCGGCTCCGACTCGGGCGAAGACCTCCACGAGGTTGCGCAGCGCGGTGAGCTGGTTCGTGCGGTTGCCGAGCCGCCGCCACAGCGCGATCGCCTCGCGGAACAGCGCCAGCCCCCGGCTGGTGTCGCCGGCGCGGCCGTGCAGCGAGGCGAGCGAGACCAGCGCGACCCCTTCGATGAAGTGCCGCTGGACGCTGCGGGCGCCGTCGATGGCGCGGGCGAGCAGGTCGGCGGCCTGCGCGGGGTCGCTGTCGAGCAGGGCCTCGCCGCTCGCGTACAGCGTCCACGCACGGGCGGTGTGGTTGCCGGAGCGCTCGGCGGCGTCACGGGCCTGCACTGCGGCCTCTGCGGCCGCGTGGTCGTCGCCGCGGTAGCGGTGCCCGAGCGCGCGGCTGGCATGGGCGAGGGCCTGGTGGTAGTCCTCTCCCAGCTGTTCGGCGAGGCGGACGCGCCGTTCGGCGAGGACGAGCGCGTCGTCGAGCCGGCCCTCGTACAGGGATGCCGTGGTGAGCACGTACAGGGCCCACAGCACGGTCAGGGTGGCGGGTTCGGCTCGGTCGAGCGCGGCCTCGGCGAGGTCGCGGGCGCGGCCGAGCTCGCCGCGGTCCATCGCCCCCCGGGCCGCGGTGACCAGGGCCGCCGCGGAGGCGGGATGCTCCTCGGCGCGGGTCAGTCCCAGGGCCCGCTCGGCCCAGGCGTACACCTCGCTGCGCGGTCGGAAGACGAGGTCGTCGTGCAGGGCGGCAGGCAGGCGCGACGCCCCTTCGACCTGCTCTGCCGTCACGAGCCAGCCGTGGGCCACGCGCAGGTCGTCGATCACCGCGTCGATGCCTGCCACGGCGTCGCGCTCGTCGGGGCCGCGCACCTGCGCACCCAGCGTCTCGGCGCGCCCCAGGTGATGCTCGGCGTGCGCGCGACGGGCGCGGTCGGTCTCCCCACGCTCGGCGAGACGTCGGGCGCCGTAGGCTCGCAGGGTGTCGAGCAGCCGGTAGCGCATCTGCCCGCCGGCGCGGTCGACGGCCACCAGCGACTTGTCGACCAGCTCGGCGAGCAGGCCGGCGACCTGCTGCTCGGCCAGCGGCGCGCCGGCGCACACCTGCTCGGCGGCGGCGAGCGGGAACGGCCCGGCGAACACCGACAGGCGTTCGAACAGCAGGGCCTCGGGCTCGGTGAGCAGCTCGTAGGACCACGCCACCACCGCCTCGAGGGTGCGGTGACGCCCCGTCTCTCCGGGCGGACCGCCGGTCAGCACCTCGAACCGGTCCTCGATCCGCGCGACGAGGTCCGCGGGGGCGAGCGCTCGGACCCGTGCGGCGGCGAGCTCGATGGTCAGCGGGAGCCCGTCGAGCCGACGGCACAGCTCGGCGACCGCCCAGGCATTGCCATCGGTCAACGCGAAGGAGGGCTCGGCGGCCTGCGCCCGGGCGCAGAACAGCGCCCCGGCCGGGGTGTCGGCTACCTCGGCGGAGCCTGCTCCCAGATGGGGGACGGACAGGGGGTGGACGTCCCAGACCCGCTCACCGGGCAGGCGCAGGCGCTCCCTGGAGGTGGCGAGCACGGCTGTGCGCGGGCACGTGGCGCGGATGCGGTCGACGAGTGGCGCGACCGCCTCGAGCAGGTGCTCGCAGTTGTCCAGGACCAGCAGCAGACGCCGCGTCCCAAGCGCCGTGAGCAGAGTCTCCTCCGCGGACCGGACGCCGGTGTCCTGTGCCTGCACCGCGCCGACGAGCGCTCCGGCGACGCTGGAAGGATCGCCCACCGCCGCCAGCGCGCATACCGCGACCCCGTCCTCGAACGCCCCACCGACTTCGGCGGCCACCGCCTCGGCCAGACGGCTCTTGCCCACTCCACCCGGCCCGGTCAGCGTCACCACGGAGCTCGACATGAGCAGTGTGGCGAGGGCGGCCACGTCCTCGTCCCGGCCGATGGGCCGGTCGGCGCCTGGGGTCGCGTCGCGGCGCCGGCCTGCCTCCGCCGGCGGAGCCGCCAGGTCGGGGTCGTGCTGGAGGATCCGCTCGTGCAGGCTGTGCACGTCGGGGGAGGGATCGACGCCGAGCTCCTCGGCAAGTCGCCGGCGCAGCCGGCGGTAGACCGCCAGGGCGTCGGCCTGCCGGCCGCTGCGGTACAGCGCGAGCATCAGCTGGCCGTGCGCGCGCTCGGCCAGTGGATCGGCGGCCACCGCGGCCTCGAGGTCCCCGACGACCCGCTGGTGCTCGCCCGCCGCCAGCAGCACGTCCAGACGGTCACCGGCCGCCGCAGCCCGCAGCTCCTCCAGTCGCACCGCCTCCGGTCGGACCAAGTCGTGGACAGCGAGCTCCCCGAACGCCTCCCCACGCCACAGCGCCAGCGCCTCGCCGAGCCACCGGGCGGCCTGCCTTGGATCCACGGCCAGCAGCGGGCGGGCCTGCCCCACCAGAGCCTCGAACCGATCGGCATCCAGATGATGCGAGGCGAGATCCACCCGGTAGCCGGCGCGGTCGGACACCACGACGTCCGCACCCCCGGGGTCGAGCGCGGCCAGTGTGCGGCGCAGCCGGGAAACGTGACTGTGCAGCGACTGGCGTGCACTCGGCGGCGGTGTCTCCCTCCAGACGGCGTGCGTCAGCCGATCGACCGAGACGACCGCGCCCCGGGCCGCGAGCAGCACCGCGAGGATGAGGCGCTGGGTGTCGCTGCCGAAACGCTCCCGCCGTTCCCCGGCGGCGACCTCCAACGGCCCCAGCGCACACAGCTGCATGTCCCGATCAAACCCTATCGGGTGGGAGCGCGCTTGCCGTGAGGGGACCGGTCGTCATGAGTCGCCCGACGGTGCCGGTGCTCGACGTGGGCGACGTCGTTGCCGCGACTGGCGACGGTGAAGCGTCACGGCACCAACCTGCACCGCAGGCTAGTGGCAGGCGGGCGGCCCGCTCGTGTACGAGACCGTCGCGCGCGGGCACGAGCGTCTGCCCACGTCGGCGCCGCCGTGGGCTGGCAGACGGGGAACGGCGTGGGGACGCTCGGCCAGGGCAACAGCCCTGTTCAGGTCGAGGGCGACGGCAACAACGAGATGGCCCCTAGCGCACGCCGCCGGAGGCGGTGAGCGCTCCGTCCGGATCAGCTTGCGGGTCGCTGCCAGCGACGACTGGCGCCTCGTCTCCGGCCGCTGCAGAGGGGGCTGGCGTCGCGATCGTCAGCGGGCGCCCGGGAGCGCCATATGCCAGACGGGAGAGATCGCTGCAGCGCCGAGGTCGATCCCGACGGCGGCGGCGTCGGCACGAAGACCGCCTTCGATCTCGTCCTGCGCCGCCTCGGCGGTGCGGAACACCAGGAGGATCCGGAAGCCGTGCCCGTGCGGATGGACGCAGACGAACATGAGCCCGTCGGGGGGACCGCCCGCTGCGGCCAACCGCCGCTCCACTTGCGCCTGCAGCTCGGCGCCCTCCGCCTGGCTTCCACCTGACACGTGCAGCTCACAGACCACAGCCACGACATCCTCCTTGCAGGGTTGTACGGCGCACATCACCGATCCTCGGCGGCGGCCATGAGCGCGTCGTCGAGGTGCCGCGCGATGGGCCAGGCCCCGTCGGTCGTGTTGGAGATCACCGTGGAGGTCGTGCCCGTGGCCGGCTCGTGCGCGCTGCGGAACGACACGCCGGCGTCCTCACCCTCGATGAGGACCACGTCACTGCTCGCGTGCAGCCAGAACCCCAGGCCGTAGCGCATCGAGTCCTCCGGCACGTCGCTGCGGGGCCGCACCATCTCGGCCACCCAGCGGTCCGACACGATCCGGCCGGCGAACAGCGCCGCCCACAAGGCGTGCACGTCCGCCACGGTCGTGTAGATCCCGCCGTCGCCGCTGCCGCGCACGGGCAGGTGCAACACGTTGGTCCGCAGCCCCGCTGCGGACAGGTAGCCCACCGCCGCGCGACCGGGCAGCTCGTCGGAGCGCAGGAACGCGGTGTCGGCCATACCCGCCGGTGCGCACACCCGCTCGCCCACGAGGTCGTGGAACGGCGTGCCCGTGACCCGCTCGGCGAGCAGCGCGAGCACGACGTAGCCGCTGTTGCAGTACGCGAACCGCTCGCCCGGCCTGAACTTGGCAGGGTAGCCGTCAAGCACCCGCAGATAGGCCTCGGTGGTCGCCAGCTCGTGCACCGGAACGGGCAGCAAGTAGTCGGCCACCTCGACGCCCGCGTCCTCGTCGACGTAGTCGCCGATGCCCGAGCGGTGGGCGAGCAGGTGCTCGATAGTCACGTCGTCGTCGATCAGCGGCAGGTCCTCGCCGAGCACTGAGCGGCCGGTGGTGGCCAGATCGAGTCGCCCCTCTTCGACCAGGCTGACCACCGTCAACGCCGTCACGGCCTTCGTGCCGCTGGCAACAGCGAACTGCGTGTCGAGCCTGTTGGCCACTCCCAGGCCACGATGCGCCAGCCCACAGGCGCGCGCGAGTTCGGTGCGGCCCCCGCGGTCGACGCGCATCACGCCCGAGAAGCCCGTCTCCGCGGCCAGCCGCTCAAGAGCGTCCCCCAGGCAGGTCATCGCCGACAGCCCATGCGACCAGTCGGGCAGCGGACCCGCGAACGTTCCGCGGGCGACCATGACAGGGACTGCGCGTCAGAGGCCATCAGGGTGCTGTCTGTAGGGGACGTCGTGCACTTGGCGCAGCCACAGCGACACGCCGGCGGGCGCAATGGTGCGGTCAGCGATCTGCGTGAGCTCGGCGCCCAGGGTGTCCAGGTCCAGCTCCCCGCGCAGCCGGCGGACGAAGCGTGCGACCTCCTGCCCGGCGTCGTAGCGGGAGCGGTTGAAGCGGCGGTCGACCCGAAACTGGACCCGCCGGCGCAGCGGGTTGAACAGCGCGGCGACCGCCAGGGTCGAAGCGGCCACCGCCAGCTC
>SKPY01000040.1 GCA_007119305.1 Nitriliruptorales bacterium | reverse complement strand
CTGCCGAGGACGTGCGCCGCCTCGGCACGGCCCTGTCCACCGCCCGCGGGGTGGCCCCGGCGGTGCCGGGCTTCCTGTGGGAGTTCCTCGAGCAGGCCCTGCTCGGCCGCCTCGACGACCACCCCCTCGCCGAGGAGGTGCCGCGCAGGTTCCACCAGGTCGCGAGCGCGGCGATGGCCAAGGGAGTGGAGGACACGCTGCTGTATCGCCAGCATCGGCTGGCGGCCCTGAACGAGGTGGGGGTGGAGCCGGACCACTTCGGGACGACTGTCGCCGCCTTCCACGCGGCGAACGCGGAGCGCGCCGACCGTCACCCCGAGGGCATGCTCACCACGTCCACGCACGATACCAAGCGCGGTGAGGACGTGCGCCTGCGCATCGCGGCCCTCACCGAGCTGCCTGACGCGTGGGGCGCCACCATCGGCAGATGGCTGCGGACGCACCGCGGGCTCGTGACGGACACCCCATCCGGGCCCGCGCCCGACCGTGCGACCTCCTACCTGTGCTACCAGACGCTGGTAGGGGTGTGGGGCCCAGGCCAACCCGACCTCGACGACGTGCGTGAACGGGTGGTCGCCTACCTCGTGAAGGCGGCACGCGAGGACGGCCGGCGGACGAGCTGGACGGACCCCGACGACGCCTACGAGCAAGCCCTCACGGGCTTCGTCGAGCGTCTGCTGGGCCCCGAGGCGCCGGCTGGGTTCCTCGACGAGCTCGCCCGGTTCGCGCGGCAGGCCAGTGAGATCGCGATGGTCTCGAGCCTGTCGCAGGTTCTGCTGCGCACGACGAGCCCCGGCGTGCCCGACACCTACCAGGGCCTGGAGCTGTGGGGCGACAACCTCGTCGATCCCGACAACCGCCGGCCGGTGGACTTCGCGCACCGCGCGCAGCTGCTCGCAGCGCTCGACCGCGACACACCGGACCCCGCCGACCTGCTGGCTGGCCGCGCCGACGGCCGCATCAAGCTCTTCGTGCTGTCGCGGGCCCTGCGCACCCGGCGGGAGCTGCCCGGCTGCTACGGCCCGTCGGGGGGGTACGTGCCACTCCCGGTGGAAGGCCGCTACGCCGACCGCGTGGTCGCCTTCGCGCGCACGGGTCGTGACGGGGAGGCCGCCCTGACCGTCGCCCCCCGCCTCGTGGGCGCCGTCATGGGGGAGCAGTGGCAACCCCCGCTCGCCGAGGCGTGGGCTGACACCCGCGTCCGGCTGCCCGACGAGCTGTCAGGGACGGCCTGGCGCGACACGCTCGGCGGTCCCGGCGCGCACGCCAGCCCGACGCTCGCCCTGCGCGAGGTCCTCGCGACGCTCCCGCTCGCACTGTTCGTCCGGCGCGCGGAAGATTCGTAACACCCGGGTGTTACGAATGTTCCGCGCGATGGCAGCGGCAGGGCCCTGGCTCAGCGGCTGGCGCGCTCCGCGGACCAGGCGACGGGCGCGAACCCGATGGCCTCGCCGAGTGCTGCCACAGCCTCGCGGTCGGCCATCCCGACCCGCGAGGCCCGGGCCTTGTTCAGCGTGTCCCAGGCGACTTCCTGCGCAGCCGACAGGTCGAGGGACAGCTCGAGTGCCCGGGCCAGCTCGATCCAGGCCACCACGATGTCCACCGCCGGCTGATCGAGTCTGCGCACCGCCTGCCGTGTCGCCGCCGTGACCGCGTCTTCGAGCGCCGCCCGCACGGGCCCGAGGTCGAGCAGGTACTGCTGCGAGCGCGCGAGCGCGACGATCTCGTGGATGGCTTCGAACACCGCGTCCGGCGGGCTGCTCCCGGCAGCGGAGATCTCCCGCACCTTGTCCTCGAGCTCCACGGTGAGCGTGAGCTCGGCCGCGGCGCGCAGCATGCGGGGCAGGTGGTGGCCGCCTGCGACGAGGGACTCGAGGATGCGGCGGTTCTCGTGGTAGAGGCGGGCGTAGGCGTCGGCGAAGCGCTCCGAGAGGTCGCTGAAGATCCACTCCACGAGGTCCTGCTTCGCCCACGGCAGCGCCCACTCGAAGCCGAACTCGGTGGCCCCGTTGCCGGTGAAGACGCGATCGAGGAGGCGGATGAGGTGGGCGAGCGGCGCCGTGGCGAACCCCTCCCAGAGGTCGACCGTTGCCGCGGCGAACTTGTCGGGTCCTGGGTCAGGAGCGACCAACCCGTGGAAGTCCAGCCCGCCGAGGTGGATCGCGGCTGCCGCGAGGTCGTGCGTGCGGCCGGTGGCGTGAGCCCGCACGGAGGCGCGCCCTGTGACGAGCGCGAGCCGCCCGCGCTGCTCGACCCGCCGCTCGTGGACCGTGAGTGCATGGCCGGCCACGGTCAAGGTAGCGCCCGCGGTCGTGTTCTCGGCCTGCTCGTACTGCGTGAGCGCGAGCAGGCACAGCTGCGCGCCGATGCGCATGGGTGAGACCACGTCCGGCAGCACCTGGTCGCGCCAGACGTCCGCACCGGTCCCGCCGTCGGGCAGGTTGCTCTCGGCCTGCGCGAGGAGATCGAGCATGTCCTGCCTGGTGGCCTGGGTGTCGGTGCCCACGTCCTCGAGCAGCCCGAGGGTGCGCGCCGCGAACCGCAGCACGTACGCGGACTCGATGCCGGCGATGTCGCCGAAGAACCACCCGCAGCTCGTGTACATCGCCATGCCGTGGCGCTGGGACTCGAGCAGCGACCACACGTCGCACTGCTGCGCTGCGGTGAGCTGCCGGGCGGCGTGGCGGTCCAGGAACTGCTGCGGTGTCCAATCGCGCAAGAGCAGGTGGACGTAGTCGTCGCGGGCGCGCCAGGGGTCGCGCAGCAGCTCGCCGCCGACGCGCTCGAAGGTCTCCGCCGCCAGCGCGTCGACGCGCTCCAGCGCCTCCCGCAAGGGCGTGCGCCACGCCTGATTCCAGCCGGGCTGCGAGTCGGTGGCGCATCCGCAGTCGCGGTACCACCGGCCCACGCCATGTGCGCAGCTCCACGCGGTGCCCTCGCCCGGGACGATCTGCGCCTCCTCGGTGGGGGGGTTCTCTGCCAGCCAGGCGCCGTAGCTGGTCGGCGTGAGCCCGTGGCGCTCGGCGCCCTCGAACAGCGTGTAGGCGAGCGCGAGCTCCCCGAACTTGCGGTGATGCCCGAAGGTCTCGCCGTCGAGCGCCGCGTGGGCCAGCCCCCCACCCGGTGCCACACCGGCCAGTCGCTGCACGATCGCGTCCGCAGCCGAGGCTTCCTTGGCGAACGCCAGCCACTGCGCGAGGACACCTTCGTAGAAGAACACGACGAGCGCGCGGCCGGACCCGTCCGAGTGGCGCACCTCGTAGGCGCGTGTCGTGTCGACGCCTGCGCTCACGTCATGCCATCTGCCGTTGCGGTGCCGGACCCGATGCGCCTGGTGGGGGGCGAGCACGGTGAACCGGACGCCCTCGTCGATCAGCAGGTCGAGGCTCGCCTGGTTCGCGGCCGTCTCGGGCAGCCACATGCCCTCGGCCTCCCGGCGGAAGCGGTGGCGGAAGTCGGCGAGCCCCCACCGCACCTGGGTCGCCCGGTCGCGCTCGTTCGCGAGCGGCAGGATCACGTGGTTGTAGGCCTGGGCGAGGGCGTTGCCATGACCGGTGCGGGCCACGCTGCGCCAGTCCCCGTCGAGGATGCGTCCGTACGTCTCCGGCTGGCGGCGCTCCATCCACCGCAGCAGCGTGGGACCGAAGTTGAACGACAGGCGCTCGTAGTTGTTGACGATGCGCTCCACCCTGCGCTGGTCGTCGAAGATGCGGGCAGCCGCGTTGGGTCGGTACGACTCCGCATGGATGCGCGCGTTCCAATCGCGGTAGGGGGCGGCCGACGGCTCAGGGTCGAGGATGTCGGTCCAGGGGTTGGTCCGCTCCGGCTGGTAGAAGTGCGCATGGAGCACGAAGGGCTGCATACGCCCAGTATCCGTCATGCCTGGTGTCGGCACAGCAGCCCGGAGCGGCCCGGCAGGCGCACGTCGCGGCCGTCCAGCACGGCACCCTCGCCGCTGCCGCCGTAGGTCGGCTCGGCGGTGTCGACGAGCGGTGCCCAGGGCCCGTCACCCGGCAGCGACACCGCGAGGGGCTCGTCACCCAAGTTCGCCAGCACCGCCACGGTCGGGGCGTCCGGGTCGGCGCGCGTCACGACGAGATGACGGGAGCTGCACGCGACGACGGTGACGAGGTCACGGCGTCCGTTGGCCAGCGCAGCCTCGCTGCGGCGGATGCGGAGGAGATCGCCCCACAGCCGCCCCCGGGCTTGGCCCTCGGGCGCGTCGCGCCGGGTCCAGTCGACCCTGCTGCCCGTGAACGTGGCTGGATCCTGCGGATCGGGGATGCGACCGCGAAACGCCGTGAACGCGGCGAACTCCTCGGCTCGGCCTGCGCGCACCGCCGCCGCGAGCTCGGGCTCCCGGTGCGACGAGAAGTAGCGGAACGGGGCGGTCTCCCCCCATTCTTCGCCCATGAACAGCATCGGGATGTGCGGGGCGGCGCACAGCAGGAGCACTGCCACCCGCAGGCGCTCGCTGTCGACGAGCGTGGTCAGGCGCTCACCGAGGGCGCGGTTGCCGACCTGGTCGTGGTTCTGCAGGCAGCCGAGCAGTCGCGTGCCCGGAAGGTCGCCCAGCGGCGCCCCGACGGTGCGCTGCCGATAGGGCGAGTAGCGCCCGCCGTCGAACACGAACCCGCGCGTGTACGCCTCGGCGACCTCGGGCAGCCCCGTGTAGTCGGCGTAGTAGCCGTCGGTTTCGCCGGTGAGCGCGACGTGCAGGCCGTGGTGGAGGTCGTCTGACCACTGGGCGTCGAGCCCGAGGCCGCCGGCCTCCCGGGAGCTGACGGTGCGCGGGTCGTTGCGGTCCGACTCGGCGATCAGCCCGTGAGCCCGGCCCGTCTGCCGGCTCAGGGCCGCCACGGCCTCCGACAGCTCAGCGAGCAGGTGCACCGCGGAGGTGTCGACGAGCGCGTGGACGGCGTCCAGGCGCAGGGCGTCCACGTGGTAGTCGCGCAGCCACGCCAGTGCGTTGCCGATGATGAAGCCTCGGACCGGGTCGCTGTCGGGCCCGTCGAGGTTGATCGCCTCGCCCCAGTCGGTGCCGCGTGCGGTCTGGTACGGGGCGAACTCCGGGAGGTAGTTGCCGCTGGGGCCGAGGTGGTTGTGGACGACGTCGAGGATCACCGCCATGCCCGCCTGGTGGCAGGCGTCGACGAACGCGGCGAACCCCTCGGGGCCGCCGTAGGGCTCGTGGACCGCATACCAGGCCACACCGTCGTAGCCCCACCCGTGCGGACCGTTGAACGCGTTGACGGGCATGACCTCGACGTGGGTGATGCCGAGGTCGGCCAGGTGCCCGAGCCGTCCGGCTGCCGCCGCGAACGTGCCCTCCGGGGTGAACGTCCCGACGTGCAGCTCGTACACCGCCCCGG
>SKPY01000255.1 GCA_007119305.1 Nitriliruptorales bacterium | reverse complement strand
CCAGGCGCCGGCTCGCGGAGGCGAACGCGGCCACGCCGTAGGCGGCGAAGCCGATGAGCAGCAGCCAGCGGGTCGGGCGGTGGTGCCACACGTGCCGGCCGTGGCGCAGCAGCGCGTAGACGGGGATCGCGGCGAGCAGCGTGTAGTAGACGAGCTCGACGATCGAGCGGGCAGGCTGCGGGTCGTCGACGAGCACGAGGGCGTAGCGCGACAGCTGGTGGCGCGGGTCGCCGGCGTCCTCCACGAGCATGAGCGCGAGGGCGATGCCGAGCAGCGCCCAGAACGCGGCCGCGCCCCGGGTGGACGCATCGGGCAGGGTCCGGTCGCGCTCCCGGAGGATGCCCGCGAGGTGCCCGCAGGCCACCGCGGCGACGCCGAGGGTGCCCCACTGGAGCCACTCGGTCAGGCGCCCTTCGGCGTAGAGCTCGTAGAACAGCGGCAGCACGTCGGGCTCGGGCCGCCAGCGCACCTCGAACAGGTGGAACACGTCCACGAGCAGGAACAGCCCCCAGGTGAGCGCGAGGTAGCCGAGCAGCGCGACGAGCACAGTGCGTGGCCGCGGCCAGCGACTCCTCTGCACGACACGGCCCCCTGCGGTTGGCGCTGCTCGTCAGCAACGCTAACACCGGGCGCCGCCGTGCGCCCCGTGGCCCCTCGAGCGCCGCGTGCCCGTGTCCGCCGACCCGGCGTGGGTGGCGGGCGCCAGCGCCGCGTGGCGGTCAGTGCGGCTGCGGCTCGTGCCTCGTGCCGTCGTCCGGGCGCGGGCCGGCCTGGGCCTGGGCCTCGGCCGCTTCGCTGTCACGCCGCCCGAGCTCGCGGAAGCGCGCGTAGCCGTAGGCCAGCGTCGCCCAGGTCGTGATGCCGAAGATCACCGTGCCGACGGCCAGGATCCAGTCGGGCGTCATGAGCGGTCACGCTCGCCGGTGAGCAGCAGCGTCCCGAGGGAGTGGATGGCCGGCACCCACAGGCCGACGAAGATCGCCTCCTGCGGCCGGCCGGTCGCCCACAGGAAGACGGACAGCACGAGGGAGGCGAAGCCTGCCGCGAGGAAGGCGAGCTTCGTGCGGTGAAAGGCGCTGAGGCCGGACGCGGACACGCGCGTCCGTGGAGGACTGGTCGTGGGCATGGCGGCTCCGGGCGTATTGGAGGCTAATGAACACTAAGATGATACCCGCGCCCGCCAGGCCTACTCGCGTCACGCACACACCGCGTCAACCGGTGCGTCACCGGGCGTGCCCCCGGGGTGTCAACCGGGTGCGTCGCGCAGCACCGCCTCGGCCGCGCGCCGGCCCGAGGTGAGCGCCCCGTCGATGCTCGCGGTGTCCCGATGGTCGCCGCAGACGTACAGGCCGGGGCGGAGCCGCACCGACCGTGCGGGGGGCCGCAGGGCGGCGGGCGTCTGGGCGGGCTGGGCGTGCGCGATGACGTCGGTGCGCAGATGCCGCCAGCCCCGGACCTGCGTGCCGAACCAGCCCACGAGCTGCGCGCGCACCGCCCGCTCGAGCGCGGCGTCGTCCAAGCCACCGCGGTCGATCACCGAGACGGAGACCAGGGCCGCGCCCGGCGGGGCGTAGCCCGGCGCGACGAGGCTGGGCACGCACAGGTGGTTGACCGGTCCGGGCTCCTCGCCGGCGAGGACGAGGGTCGGCTCGTCAACAGGCGGGGCCTCGGCCGCGAAGGCAAGGCACGAGACCGCGCGCGAACCCGGGTCGTCGACCTCCGGCAGCAGGCGGCTGGCAGCGGGGCCGTCGGTGGCCACGACGACCGCGCGCGCCGGGCTGCGTGCGCCGTCTGCGAGCACGACGCCCCCGCCGTCGACCGCGGTGACGGTCGTCTGGAGCCGCAGCACCTCGGCCGGCAGCCTGGCCCCGAGCTGTCTGGGAAGCGCGCCCATGCCGGCGTTGGGCAGCGCGGCGTCGCCGCGGGCGAACATCGCGACGGTGAACACGAACAGCGCCGCGGCCGTGCGCAGCTCCCGGTCGAGCAGCACGCCGGCGAGGAAGGGGCGCCAGAAGCGCTCGATCAGCCGCGGAGAGAAGCCGGCGTCGGCAAGCGCCTGGGCGGTCGTCTTCGGCGCCGCCGCGAGGAGCGCGTCGCGGGAGAGGCCCCGCAGCCGGTGGCGGAGCAGTGCCACGCGCAGCTTGTCGTCGAGCGTCCCGATCGGGCCGAGGAGCGTCTGCGGCAGGTCCAGGGGGCGGCGGAACGGGTCCGCGACGCGGTGGAAGCCCCCGCCGTGCCGGACGAGCGCCCCCGGGTAGAACGACCGCAGGTCGAGTGCCGCATAGTCGAGCACCGCCTGCGCCTCGGGGTAGGCCGTGAGCAGCACTTGGAAGCCCCGGTCGACGAGGAAGCCGTCCACGTGGTCGGTGCGCACGCGCCCGCCGACGTCGTCACCGGCCTCGACGATGCTCACCGGCATGCCGGCGGCGTGCAGCCGCAGGGCGCATGCGAGGCCGGCCAGGCCTGCGCCGACGACGACGACGGGTGCCATCAGCGGCGGTGCACCGCGCCGAGCCCGCCGTCGACGCCGAGCACCTGGCCGGTCACGATGCGCTGCGCCGGGTCGAGCAGCCAGGCCACCGCCGACGCGACCTCCTCGGGCGTGCCGAGCGTGCCCATGGGGTGGAGCGCTGCCGAGGCCGAGCGGGCCTGCTCGTCGCGGACGAGATGCGCGGTCATCGGCGTGTCGGTGAGGCCGGGTGCGACGCAGTTCACGCGGACGCCCTTCGGTGCGTACGTGGCGGCCGCGCTGAGCATGAGCCCGATGATCCCGCCCTTGGCGGCGGCGATCGCCTCGTGGTTGCTCATGCCGACGCGGGCGATCGCGCTGGCGAGCAGCACGATCGCCCCGCCCGAGCGCTGCATGACCCGGCTCCCCGCGCGCACGCTGAAGAACGCCGGGTCGAGGTTGGAGCGGATCTGCTCGCGGTACTCGTCCGGGGTGGTGCGGTGGGCCGGCTTCAGCAGCAGCGAGCCGACGCAGCACGCGACGCCGTCCAGTCGGCCGTGGCGGGCGAGGGCCCCGTCGATGAGGGCGTCGACCGCACCCGGATCGGTGGCGTCGGTCGGCACGGCGTCGGCGTCGATGGCCTCCGCCAGCGTCTTCAGGCGCACCTCGTCGCGAGCGGCGAGCACCACGGTCGCGCCGTCGGCGCACAGCCGCCGGGCGACGGCCGAGCCGATGCCCCCCGTCGCTCCGAGCACGACGTGCACCGGTCGCGTGGCCGTCAACTGCGTCCTCCCAGCATTAGCGTTGGTTAGTCCGATGGAAGTCTCGCACGCCGGGCGGCCGGCTGCCATGCACCGCCCCCTGCGCCAGGGTGCGGACCCGCCCGCTGCGCCTGCGGGCGGGCCGGGCGTTGAGGTGCTAACAGCCCTGGCCCGTCAGAGGCGATCGCTGAGGGTGACCGACGGGAATCGAACCCGCGACCTCCGCGACCACAACGCGGCGCTCTAACCTACTGAGCTACGGCCACCAGGACGCGCGGCCCTGCCGCGCAAGCAGCAATGGTACATCGCCGGGAAAGGGCCGCACGCGGCGCGCCCGGGAGGACTCGAACCCCCGACATGCCGGGTAGAAGCCGGCTGCTCTATCCATCTGAGCTACGGGCGCCTGCCTCGATTGTGCCCCACCACCCGCGTGGGCGTCACCGCGCCTGCTCCTCGACGTCGAGCCCGCCCTGCTCGTGGCGGGCGCGCAGCACCTTCTTGTCGAACTTGCCGACGCTGGTCTTCGGCACCTCATCGATGAACGACCACCGCTCCGGGATCCACCAGCTCGCCACCCGCTCGCGGAGGTGTGCGCTGAGGTCCGCGGGGGTGACGGTGGCGCCTGCGCGCAGCACGACGCACGCGAGCGGGCGCTCGTCCCAGCGCGGGTCGGCGACGCCGATCACGGCAGCCTCCACGACGTCAGGATGGGCGATGATCGCGTTCTCGAGGTCGACCGAGCTGATCCACTCGCCCCCGCTCTTGATGACGTCCTTCGTGCGGTCGACGATCTGGATGAATCCGCGCGGGTCCACGACCCCGACGTCGCCGGTGCGCAGCCAGCCGTCGTCGAACTTCTCAGGGGACTCGGCGTTGTGGTAGCCGGCGGTGATCCAGGGGCCGCGGACCTGGATCTCCCCGATGGCCTTGCCGTCCCAGGGCAGCTCCCGGCCGCCCGTGTCGACGAGGCGGAGGTCCACGCCCGCGATGACCCGGCCGGTCTTGGCCCGCCAGTCCACCGACTCGCTGGCGGGGGCGTCACCCGGGGGCGTCGCGACCGCGCCGAGGGGGCTCATCTCCGTCATGCCCCAGCCCTGGACGACCTCCACGTCGTAGCGCTGCTCGAAGGCCTCGATCATGCTGCGCGGCACCGCGGCACCGCCCACCACGACGCGCTGCAGCGACGACAGGTCGAGCTCCGCCTCCTCGCCGTGCACGAGCAGGGCATTCCACACGGTGGGGACCGCCGCCGAGGTGGTCGGCCGCTCGGCGGCGATCATCGCCGCGAGCGGCTCGGGCTGCAGGTAGCGCTCGGGCATGAGGAAGTCGCTGCCCAGCGCCCAGCCGACGTAGACGAGCCCCCAGGCGTTCGCGTGGAACTGGGGCACGACGAGCAGCAGCCGGTCGCTGTCGGTGAGCTGCAGGCCGCCGGCAGCGGCGCCGAACGTGTGCGTCCAGTTGGAGCGATGGCTGTAGACCACGCCCTTCGGGTTGCCGGTCGTGCCGGACGTGTAGCACATCGCCGCCGGTGCCCGCTCATCGAGCTCAGGCCAGTCGTACGCGGGTGCCGCCTGCGCCAGGACGTCGTCGTAGCGCAGGACGGCCTCGCCGAGCGCGCTCGCGTCACCGTCGCCGACGACGACGAAGCGCTCGACGGTCGTGAGCTGGTCGCGCACCCGCGCGAGCACCGGGACCAGCGAGTCGTCCACGATGACGATCCGGGCGCCGCCGTCGTTGATCACGTACGCGAGCTGCTCCGGGAACAGGCGGATGTTCAGGGTGTGCAGCACCGCGCCCATGCACGGCACGGCGAAGTACGCCTCGAGGTGCTCCTGGTGGTTCCAGCAGAAGGTGGCGACGCGATCGCCGACGCCCACGCCGAGCCCGGCGAGCCCGTTCGCGAGTCGGCCGATGCGCTCGTACACCTCCGCGAAGCGCGCGCGGCGGCTGCCCGCACCCGTCCACGTGAGCACCTCGCGGTCGGCGTGCACCTTGCGCCCGTGCTCGAGGATCTGGGTGATGAGCAGGGGGTAGTCCATCATCGTCGTGCGCATCGCCTGGCCCCTTCCGCGCCTGCGTCGGCCCTTCGCAGCCTGCATCGTAGGCCAGCAGCCGCGCCTGCGGCACCGGGCGGTCGTTAAGGTCCGGCGGCTTTGCGTCCGAACCTT
>SKPY01000048.1 GCA_007119305.1 Nitriliruptorales bacterium | reverse complement strand
TCGTCGGCGAGCGGGGCCTCGTAGCCGCGCTCCTCGACGAGCGGGCGGGTGTACCAGGCACCCAGGGCCGTCAGGGCGACGCGATCACCCGAGAGCGAGCCCGCCACGGCGGCGCGTCGCTCGACCATCCCGAGCCACGCGAGGCGGTCAACGAGCGCCGCGACGCCGCGGGCGACCTCGCTGGGGAGCCGCTCGCGCTCGACGGCCGGCAGGGCGTCTGGATCAGACTGCGCGGCGAGCCCCGCGGCCGCCACCTCGGCGAGCACGGCGACCTCCGCCGACCCGGCGAGGTAGAGCGCGCACAGCAGCTCCTCCACGCCGGTGTCGAGGAGCTCGGCCCACCACGGCGGCGAGTCCTCGGCGCGCCAGCCGAGCAGTCCGACCTCGCAGTGGGCCATCACCGCCGCCTCCCACAGCTCCAGCGGCTCCTCGAGGAGCGCCCTGCCCCGCCGGGTGACGGTCATCCGGCTGCCGCGCTGCCGGGCGAGCTCGGCGGTCAAGGCCACCTGCGACACGACGTCGGCATCTGCGCGCTCATCCGGGGAGTCGAGGAGCGCCATGAGCTGCCGCACGAGGGGGACTCTCCGGGCCGTCTCGGCGAGGGCCTCGTCGTCGGGCAGGTCCACCGGCGGCACCGCCTCCGGGTCGCCGGCCGGGTCCCGGCGGAGCGCGGTGTTGTGGGCCGTGATCCACGCCTCGACCTGCTCGGGGTCGCCGGGGTCGACGCCGTCGGCGGCCATCGCGGCGACGGTCGACTTGGCGAGCCCGAACCGCGACGGATCGCAGACCGCGGCGGGGACTTCGTCGGCGATGGCCTCCAGCACCGCGCGCAGCCGGGCGCGGTCGTCACCACGGTCGTCGAGGAGCCCGCAGGCCGCGAGGAAGTCGACGAACGCCGCCGCGGCCGGCACGAGTCGGTCGGCGTCACCGGGGTCGACCAGCACCTTGCGGGGGAAGACGCCGAGCAGCGCCTCGTGCAGGTCCCCGGCGGTCCAGCGGGTGAGCGCGCCGCCGATGTAGGTCCACTTGGCGTGCAGGAGCTGGTAGCCGACCCACGCGTCGTCGGCGTCGCGGCCGCGTTCGGCAAGCCAGGCCGCGAACTCGTCGGTGAGCCGGGCCGCTGCGGCCTCGAACGCCTCGCCGTCGTCGGGGCCGATCGTGAGCTGCTCGAGCGTTTGCGTCATCACGCCTCCCCAGGTGGTTGCGGTCAGTTCCGCACGCGGTGGGGAAGCGCCCACGTCCGTCTGCTCCGCACGGTAGCGCGTCGGCGGAGAGGGGCGAAGCACCTCGCGCGGCCGGAGGCTCAGGCCGGGCGGTAGCCCCGCGCGGCGAGCCAGCTGCGGGCGCGGGCGCGGACACGCTCGGCCGAGAACACGTGCCAGCGGTCCTGCTCGTCCTCGTGGTCGGCGAGCACCTCCCGGAAGCGTCGGAACGCACCCCGGCCCTCCAGCGCGCGGTTGAGACGGTCGGCGAGGCGCCGGTCGGCGACCGTAGCGGCGAACTGCTGCATGTCGCGGTAGCCCTCCCGGGAGCCTTGCGGGTGGACAGACAGCCACGCGTCGGGGTCGTCCCAGTCTGCGGGCAGCGGCTCGCCGGTCCTGTCTTCGAGGTCGTCGAAGTCCGGCCACAGCTCGCCGGTGGCCAGCTCCAGCCGCATCGCGGGGTTGAACGGACCCACGCTGCCCTCGAGGTGCGAGCCGATCTCCCCGAGGTCGACGGGGGTCCGCAGGCGGGCGGGCGTCGGCCAACGGCCGAGCGCGGCCTCGAGCTCCTCGACGAGCTCCTCGTCGCCCCACCACTCCCGCTCGGACAGCGCGCGCAGGCACCGCTCGGCGGCCTCCGCCGCCCCCGTGATGTCCTGGGCGAGCGCCACCAGCAGCCCTTCGCCGGCCAGCTGGGCGACCTCGTCGAGCGGCTCGTCGCCGACGAGCGTCACGACCCGCTCGCCGTCCCAGTCGTGCGCGGCGTCGCCAAGCGCGAGGTAGCGCTCGAAGGTCCACGCGTGCGCCGTCGCCCGCCTCAGCGCCGGCGCGGCAGCCGGCTGCCTGCCCTGCAGCCCCGCGACGCCGCGCCGCAGGTCGGTGTAGCCCCACGCGAGATCGTACAGCTCCTCGGCGATGGTCCGCGGGTCGCCGCGGAAGCCCTGCACGAGCTCATCGAGGGCGGCCAGTGCGAGCGCCGCCTCCTCCTCGAGCTGTCGGGCGAGCGCCTCGGCGTCGGGGTCGTCAGGCCGCAGGTGGTCCGCCTGCCCCGCGGCGATGGCCTCCAGCGCCGCCTCGTCCGGCCCCTCGCGGGACCAGATCCGCACCGGCCGCACGATGCGGTGGTTGGCGACCGGCAGGTCGGTCGGGCGGCAGAACCACCCCAACGGCAGGCGGTCCAGCCGCTGGCGCTCGAACAGGGCGCGCACCTCCGGCGGCTCCGCTCCCCAGGGCAGCTCGGACGCCGGCCGGTCCGCCACGAGCGCGACCGCGTTGCGCTCGAGCCGGTCGACGCTCTCGAGCACCTCCCCAAAGGCGTAGGCGGCGACCACCACCGGCTCCGTCTCGAGCGCGCGGGCCATCCGCACCTCGGCGTCGAGCGCCTCCGCCACCTGGCGCAGGTGCCGGACCGCCGTGTCGCGTTTCAGCTGAGCCACCACCGCGGCATTCTTGCGCATGCGTCGCGCTCGAGCGACGCGAGGTCGCGGTCTCCGCCACGGTCCGGCGCCCCCGGAGTGGACGCCGCCACCCTCGACGAGTGCAACCAACAGCCTCGCCTGTGGACAGGCCGAAGGCCGCCCCCCTCGACGGGACTCGGCTCGAGTGCGTTTCCGCGGAAGCGCAGCCGGTGGACAACGGCTGGAGCTGGGCTGCCCATCGGGCGACCTGTTCCGACACGGCGCTGTCGCTCACGCAGGTCGTGGAGAAGCGGCTGGTGGTGGCAGCGCGGGCAGGGCGACCCTGGAGGCACGCCACCAGGACGACAGTGGGGACCAGCGGAGGCCACAGCTGCGCTGACCGGAGCGCGCGGATCAGGGCGAGCGACCGTGTGGACCGCTCGGCGAGCCGCCTGACCCTGGACCTTTGGCATGCGCCTACACCCACATCTGGCCCCGAGCCGAGCCGGCGGCTCAGGTCAGGTCGCGTGCGGGCGGCGGGTGCGGGCGGCGGGTGCGGGCGGCGGCGAGCCGCTCCAGCGGGTCGGCGAGTGCGAGGTCGCAGATCCACACGCCCTCGTGCAGTGGGGTGAAGCCCCAGCGGGCGACGAGCCGTTCGAGGCCGGCCTGCGTGATCGCGCCGCCAGCGATGTCGTCGCGGTCCGCGGCCGGGTAGCAGGCACACACCGCGTAGGCGCGTGCGAGGGTCAGCAGCGCCTCACTGGCGATGACACCGGCCAGCCCGCGACCACGCAAGCCAGGTGCGACCCACACCCGGTGCAGGGCGAGGGCGCTGGACGGCCACAGCTCGGTGGCCTCGCAGAGCTCATCGCGTGGTTCGCCGTCGGGCTTGAACAGCGCGGTGTAGTAGGTCTGGGCGTCACCGCTGTGGGCGTCGGCGGCGACAAAGGGGTTGACGTCGAGCATGGCCGCCAGCATCGGGTCGAGGCCGTAGCAGATCGCCTCGGCGACTGTCTCGGCGCCGGCGAGCTCGTCTCCGGTGTCGGGCGCGTTGAGATCGACATGCGGTAGCCGATGGGCGCGCGTGACCCACTGCTCGAGCGCGACCTGGTCGGGTTCCCCGCCCCCGTGGCGCCGCAGCTCGTGGGTGAACACGAGATCATCGAGCGCAGGCCCCGGCGTGCTGGATGACGCCATGGCGAGTCCTTTCCCTGCGTGCAGCACTGGCCAGCTTCGCAGGGTAGCGGCACCCGCAGACACAGGCCCCCGGGTGTCCACAAGGTCCGCTCCCCGGCGGCGACTGTCGGCCTGCAGCGCCGCGAACTCGAAGAGTGGACTCGCCTCGAGGACCTCCCGGGGGAAGCGACGCAGCCAAGGGCTGCCCTGGCCGCGTAGGCCGGGTCAGACCCCGAGGCGGAGCTGCTCGGCGGGGTCAGTCGGCTCCTCGGGCGGGGCGTCGAACAGGCGCTCGAGGTCGTCGATCGGTCGGGCGCCTTGCTCGGCGAGGAGCTCGTTGCCCGGCCCGGCGCCGTCGCCGGCCCACACCGCGACCGGCCCGAAGCCACGCCGCAGCGCCTCGGCCGCGCCCTCCCACGTGCCGCCCTTCTCCGCGTCGGCGGCGACGACGAGCGTGACGCGGGCGAGCGCGTAGATGATCTTGTTGCGCGCCATCGCGTTGGCGACCGAGAACCCGGCGGTGGGCTTGAAGGGCGTGACGAGGCACAGCTCGTCCCGGCCGACCGCCCGCCGGACGTCGGGCTTGCGCAGACGGCGGTCCAGCGCATCGGCGAGCACGCCGACGACGGAGCCGCCGGCGTGCGCGGCGGCGTCCATCGCGAGCTGGTCCACGCCCTTGGCACCCCCGGAGAACACCGTGTCGCCGCGACGGGCAGCCAGCTCCGCGGCCCGTCTGGCGATCGCCGCCCCCTGATCGGAGATGCTGCGCGAGCCGACCACCGCCACACCGGGCTCGCCGAGCAGTGCGGGCGGCCCGGCGGCGTAGAGGACCGGCGGTGCGGTGGCGCCGAGGCGGTCGCCCAAGCGCTGCGGGTAGGCGTCGTCGAACGGCGAGATCGCGCGCAGCCCCTGCTGCTCGAGGTGCTCGAGCTCGATGGCCAGCGCGGTGCCCGCGTCGAGCAGCCGCGCGATGCGCTCCGCCTGCTCACGCCCCAATCCGACCTCGTCGACGAGCTCGTCGACGTCGTGGCCGAGGAGCAGCGCGGGGTCGCGCACGTGGTCGATGAGCTGCCAGTAGTCACGCGAGGTCAGCGGCTTGGCGTCGACGTCGACGAGACGGTTGGTGAGCAGCAGGGACGCGAGGGCAGCCTCAGGGCGGGTGGTCATGTCGCGGTCCAGTCTCTCATGCGCAGCAGTGCTCAGCGGGGCTTTGCATCAGCGAGGGCGAGCGGGTGCACGGGCCCGCTGCCGGCCTCGCGGAGCACCGCGGCGACGACGGTGAGCGTCCAACCCGAGTCCACGATGTCGTCGATCAGCAGCACCGGGGAGACGTCCGGCGCGCTCGTCAGCGCGAACGCGCCGTGGACGTTGGCGGCCTGCTGGTGGCTGTTCTCCAACTCCTTCTGCGGGCGCGTCTCGCGGGTCTTGGTCACGATCGGACGGAAGGCCAGCCCGAGCCGGTCTGCCACTCGGGCGGCGAGGCCGGGCACGAGCTCCGGACGACGGCGCGAGGGCACGCAGGTCACCCATGACGCCGGTGGATCCGGACGCCACCGGTCGCGCACGAGCGCGACGACTGCCTCGACGAGGTCGTCGTCGAACCGCCCG
>SKPY01000078.1 GCA_007119305.1 Nitriliruptorales bacterium | reverse complement strand
TACAGGATCACCGATGCGCCCTTCGGCGTGTAGGCGTACTTGTGCAGATCCACCGACAGCGAAGTGACACCGGGCACGCGGAAGTCGAACTCGGTGACGTCGGCGCCGAGGCGGCGAAGGTAGGGCAGGAGCCAGCCGCCGGCACAGGCGTCGACGTGGAGCAGACAGCCCCGCTCGCCGGCCAGCGCAGCGAGCTCGGCGATCGGGTCCACGACCCCGTGCGGGTACGAGACAGCGGAGGCGACGAGCAGGATGGTGTCGTCGTCGATGGCGTCGGCGACCGCGTCGACGTCCGCCTTGAACGTCATCGCGTCGACAGGCACGGGCACCACCTCGACGCAGAAGTAGTGCGCCGCCTTGCGAAACGCGCCGTGACCGCTCTCCGGCACGATCATGCGCGGGCGGGTGACGTCCGGACGGTTCGCGCGTGCGTGGTCGCGCGCCGTCTTCACGGCAAGCATGCAGCTCTCGGTGCCGCCGCTCGTGAAGTTGCCCGCCACCGCCGCCCCGCCACCGAGGTGCGCGGACGCCACGGCGACGATGTCGTTCTCCATCCGAAGCATGCTCGGAAAGACCGTGGGGTCCAGGGCGTTGGCGTGGGCGAAGCGTGCGTGCGCCTCGACGGCCACCTTCTCGGCATCATCGCGGCCAGGGTCGTACACATAGGCCAGCGTCTTGCCGCCGTGGGTGTCGAGGTCGTCCTCGGCGTAGCCGGCGAGCCGGTCGAGCACCGTCTGCCGGTCGAGGCCATGTGGGGGCAGCGTCACGTCAGGGCCTGTCGTCTGGGTCTGGTGGGGGGATGAGGGGGTTGGCCGCCGGGTCCCCGGCTGCCAGCGGCGGGCTGACAGGCGCGCGCGTCACGTCCTCGGCGAACGCCCGCACCGTGGCCTCGTCGAGGTCGTAGCGGCGCAGCAGCAGCAGGCTGGCGAGGACCACGAGGGCGGGGATGATCGCGAAGCCGACCATGATCCCCAGCAGCGCAGCGGGCGGCTGGTCGACGATCGCGCCGCCCTCGGTCTCGACGAACCCCGTCAGGGCCAGCACCCCGGCGAGGACGGCAGGGCCCAGGGCGAAGCCGACCTTCTCGCCGGCGGTCCACACGCCCGTGTAGGACCCGGCGCGGCGCAAGCCGGTCCGGTGGGTGTGCGCGGCGATGGTGTCCGGCAGCATCGCGAGCGGGAACATCTGCGTCCCCGCATAGGCGCTGCCCATGAGGAACACGACCACGTAGGTGTAGACGAGGCGGTCGGGTGCGGCGGCGAGCAGCGCGAAGCCTCCGAGGCCGAAGATCACGATGCAGATGATGTAGCCGGTCTTCTTACCGAGGCGGTGGCCGACCCAGGCCCACAGCGGCATCGTCACGAGCGCCGGCGCGACGAGGCACGCGAACAGGATCGCGGTCTGGCTCGTGTCCTCGAGGATGTAGGCGGCGAAGAAGTCGACGCCCGCGAGCATCGCGCCGACGCCCAGCGCCTGCACGACGAAGCTGCCGAGCAGCCAGAAGAACGCGCGGTTCTCAGCCGCCGCGCGCAGCTGCTCCCGGAAGGGGGCGGTGGACCGTGTTGGCTCGACCACGGGGATGCGACGGGTGCCGACGAAGGCGCCGATGAGCACGACGAAGAGCACGACGCCGATGACCAGGCCCATGAGGGCGTAGCCGTCCCGGTCGCCGCCCCCTGCCTCCAGCACCTGGGGCGCGGCCGCTCCCGCGATGAGGATGCCGACCGTCAGGCAGGCGATGCGGTAGGCGAGGATCGTGGTGCGCTCGTCGTAGTCCTCGGTCATCTCCGCAGGCAGCGCCACGTACGGCACCTGGAACACGGTGAAGGCGGTGGCGCCGATCAGGTAGACGACGAGCACGTACAGCGCCGCCTCCGTGCCGCTCAGCTCGGGCACGCGAAACAACAGGGCGAAGGCGATCGGCAGCGTGAGGGCGCCCGCCAGCAGCCACGGTCGCCGGGGCCCGATCCGGGTCCGGGTCCGATCCGACAGGCTGCCGGCGAGCGGGTCGGACACCATGTCCCAAAGCCGCGGCATGAGGATCACGAGCCCGGCCACGGCCGGCGGCACCGCCAGCTGGCGCACCATGAACGTCAGCAGCAACAGCCCTGGCACCGTGGTGAAGATGCCCGTGCCCACCGAGCCGATGCCGTAGCCGATGTAGGTCCCCCGGCCCAGGCGCCCGTGCCTGCCCGACCCGTCCGTCGCCCCCCTGCGCATCCGGCTCCGTTCTGCGCTGGCTGTGCGCGTGCATGCTAGCGCGTGCCCGCAGCCGCCGGCCTCAGGCGCCTGGGCCGCGCTCGGCCCAGCGGTCCGCGTCGGGCAGCTTGAGCTCGGGCAGGGCCCGCTGGATCAGCTCGCGCTGGGGCTCGAGCCACGGCGGCAGCTTCAAGGCCTTGCCGAGCTCGAGCAGCGGCTCGTCCTTGGTGAACCCCGGCGGGTCGGTCGCGATCTCGAGCAGCACGCCGCCCGGCTCGCGGAAGTAGATGGACTCGAAGTACTGGCGATCGATGATCGGCGTGACGTCAAGACCCGAGCCGACCAGCTCACCGCGCCAGCCGGCCTCCGTGTCCACGTCGGGGGCGCGCCAGGCGACATGGTGCACCGTCCCCGCCGCCACCATGCCGCGCGGCGCCTCGGGCTGGCACACCACATCCACGCGCGCACCCGGCCCGCCCGCGGCGGTGTCGAACCGGTAGCGGTTGTCGGCCTCGGCCACGAGCCGGAACCCCAGCCGGTCCACGAGCAGCTCGGCGGTGGCCTCGTAGCCGGCTTCGCACAGCGTCACGCCGTGCAGCCCGCGGATCTGATGCTCGGCCGGCACCGGGCCGTCGGGCCACGGCACCCCGTCGGACGCATCGTCGTGGGCCACGAGCTCGATGACGAGCCCGTCGGGGTCGTGCAACGACAGCGCGTCCTCCTCGAAGCGCGTGGTCGCCTCGGTGACGTCGACGCCGAGACGCTCGAGACGCTGCTTCCACCAGCCCAGCGAGGACCCGGGCACCGAGAACGAGGTCACCGTCGCCTGGCCGGTGCCGTGGCGCCCCTGCGGGGTCCCCGGCCAGGGGAAGAACGTCAGGAGCGTGCCGGGCCGCCCGGCCTCGTCGCCGTAGTACAGGTGATAGGTGTCCGGCGCGTCGAAGTTCACGGTGCGTTTGACCAGCCGCAGGCCGAGCGTGGCGTAGTAGAAGTCGACGTTGCGCTGCGGGTCGGTCGCGATCGCGGTCACATGGTGGATGCCCAGCGGCTCGATGCTCATGGCGCCCTCGCTTCACTCGCGGCCTGCGGGTCCCGACGCACAGTCCGTCCAGGACCTCTCGCGTCCACCACGATACGTCCGGCGCGCGTCCAGTCCGCCGCGGACCAAGCGCTGGTTGCACCGGGGCGGCGCCGGGCGGGCTCAGGCAGCGCCCTGCACGGCGCCGGCGCTCACGGCTCCGGGCGGACGTAGTAGGGCAGCGGGTCGACCGGGTCGCCATCGATGCGGACCTCGAAGTGCAGGTGCGGGCCGGTGGAGAAGCCGGTGGAGCCGACCTCGGCGATCTTGCGGCCTGCCTCGACGGTCCAGCCCTTGCTGACGTGCATCCGCGACGTGTGGGCGTAGAGCGTCTTCAGGCCGTCACCGTGGTCGATGATGACGGCCAGCCCATAGCCGCCGCGTGGCCCCGCATGCACCACGGTGCCTTCCGCCGCGGCGAGGATCGGGGTGCCGGTGGGCGCGGCGACGTCGAGGCCGGCGTGCAGCCTCCGGTTGCCGTTGATGGGGTGGGTCCGGTAGCCGTAGGGGCTGTTCACCGCGCCGTCCACCGGCCACAGCAGCTCGCCGCGGCCCGGCTGACCGGCCGCCCAGGTGCTCGCGAGCACGGCTTCGTCGAGGCGCCCGTAGGCGTCTTCGCGCGCTTGCTCGGCCCGGGCGACGTGAGCATCGAGATCGGCGAGCACCTGCTCCGCCCGCGCGACGGCCGCCTCGGCCTCAGAGGTGCTCAAGGGGTCCAGGCCGCCCGGCACGAACGTCGCCGCGCTGGCCTCCTCGAGCAGACGCACCGCGTAGTCGCGCAGCTCGTCGGTCTCCTCGAGCTCTACGACGGCGGCCTCGTAGTGCTGCACGAAGCCGTCGCGCCGTTCGACCAGCCGGTCGAGGGTGACCTCGGCAACGGCCACGTTCGCGCGCTGCGCGGCCACGTCGTCTGTGCCGGCGTGCGCCACGGCCGGCAGCAGCACGAGGCCGAACGCGGTGATCACCAGCAGGGTCGCGAGCCTCAGGAAGGGTCGTGGCAGCAGGCGGTGACCGAGCATGCAGCGCTCCTTTGCCGGGCCCGGGTGTGGGCACGCGGCAATCGGGCCACCCCGCAAGGAGTGGCAGCGGACACGACGACACGAGGCCCCCCGAAAGCCTCGTGGCGAAGCGCATCCAGCGGGGCACGCGCCTGTTGCAGCCCAGTGTGGCCTCCCCCACCGGGGCGACGGCGGCGTCTGCGCAGCCTTTCACATGGCCGAACAGCCACCCCGCCCCGTCCGGGCAACCCCCGCTGCTACGCATCCTCACCGCACGGCGTAGGGCGCGGAGGGACTAGCCCAGGAGTCGTCAGGCGGTGGCCTCGGCGGGCCTCACAGGTCGCCCAGTGCCCGCACGGCGAGGTCGACGACCTCGTGGTCCGACAGCTGCCGTCCCCGCCGCCACGCCGCCTCGAAGCGCTCTGGCCCCAGTCGGGCCCGGGCCGTGGCGAGAGCCTCCTGCAAGCGCTCGGACTCGGTCCCGAACGTGGGTGCGGCCGTGGCGTCCGCATCGGCGGCCGCCGCGACGGCGACCGCAGGCTCGTCGGCCTCGAGGCGCACGAACAGCTCGGCGAGGTTGCGCAGGGTGGTCCACTGCTGGGTCCAGTTCCCGCTGCGGCGCCAGTGCTGGAGCAGGTCGGCGTAGGCGGGGGCAGCGCGCTTCGGGTCGTCGTGGCGGCCCCGCAGACTGGCCGCCGTGACGCGTGCGACCCCCTCGACGAACCAGGCGTCGCAGCCGCGGGCGAGCTCGACGGCCTCCTCCACCAGGGCCACCGCGTCGTCCGGTGCGGTCTCGGCCAGGCACTCACCCTGCACGTAGCGGGCGAAGGCCTGTGTGGCGGGGCCGGCCCGTGCGGCGGCGCGGTGCGCGGTGTCCGCAAGGGCGAGCGCCTCGGTGACGCCCCCGGTGTAGGCCGCCACGAGGGCGGTGCTGACGAGCCCGATCACCTCGCCGTCGGGGTCACCGCCCAGGCGCGCGAGGCGCACCCCCTCGCTGAAGGCCTGCTCCGCGTCGGCCAGCCTGCCCTCGAAGAAGGCGACGTCGCCGAGTGCCTCGAACGCGTGCATGCGGGCCGGGTCGTCGGGCCCCGCGCCGAGCTCGGCGCCGC
>SKPY01000299.1 GCA_007119305.1 Nitriliruptorales bacterium | reverse complement strand
CCGGTGTTGGCCAGGCTGAAGATGTACACCGCCGCCAGCTGGGTGCCGGGGGAGACGAGGAAGATCACCGACGAGATCGTGACCATCGTGGTCATGAACGTGTACACGAACCCGGCCATCAACGGCGGCAGCAGCAGTGGCACGCCGACGGTCATGAACGTGCGGATGCTGCCGGCGCCGAGGTCGCGGGCGGCCTCCTCGAAGCTCGGGTCGATCTGGTCGAGCTTGGCGATCGCTCCGCTCATCGACACGCCGATGTTGCGGAACGCCATGTTGAGCACGAGGATCGCCAGCGTGCCGGTCAGCACCAGCGGGGGCTGGTTGAACGCCAGGATGTAGCCGATGCCGATGACCGTGCCGGGCACGGCTAGGCCGAACAGCGACGTAAACTCCTGGAACCCGCCCAGCGGCACGTCCTTGCGGGCCAGCACGTAGCCCTGGATGACGCCCAGGAACGACGCCGCCACCGCCGCGGCCAGCGACACGAGGAAGCTGTTCCACACGTACGGGCCGCCGATGCCCAACGCGAAATGGTCCAGCGTGGGCTGCCAGTTGACCCCGATGGCGCGCACGAACGCGCCGGTGACCAGCGACCCGAACAGCACGAGCACGCCGGTGGCAAACGCCAGGCTTGGGGCCAGCATCATCCACTTCAACCGCGGGTTCAGCGGCAGGTTCGCGCCCCCGGCGGTCTGCGAGATCGACGATTCGTCGGCGCCACCCAGCCAGTAGCGCTGCGCCAGGAACACGAGGATGCCCGGCACGATCAGGATCGTGCCGAGCACCGCGGCCATCTCCACGTTGCCGCGCCCGATGAGGCTGATGTAGGCCTCGCTGGCCAGCGTCGGGCGTCCCGCGCCCAGCAGCAGCGGGTTGGAGAAGTCCGCGAGGACGAGCACGAACACGATGAGGAACGCCTTGGCGATCCCGGCCCTGGCCAGGGGCAGCGTGACCTCGCCGAGGGTGCGCAACTGGCTGGCGCCAAGGTCTCGCGAGGCCTGCTCCAACGACGAGTCGATCGAGCGCAGCGAGCTTTCGATCAGCATGTACGCGACCGGGAAGAACCCCAGCATCTGGGCGATCGCGACCCCGTGGAGGCCGAAGATCGCCGGATCGGAGAAGCCCACCAACTCCAGCGCGGGGCGGATCAGGTCGGTCAGCATGCCGCGGCGCCCGCCGATCAGCGCCAGCGAGATCGAGAAGATGAACGGCGGCGCGACCAGGGGCAGCAGGGCGATCACCCGGAACGCCCGCGACAGCGGACCCGGGTGCCGGGTGGTGTACAGGGCGAGGGGGACCGCGAAGGCCACCGTCAGCCCGGTCGAGACGACCCCCAGCACGAGGCTGTTGACGACCGCGGTCCGGTAGCGACCCGTCGTCAGGATGTCGGCCCAGTTGTCCAGGCTGAGCTCGCCGTCGACCGACACGCTCTGGCCGAGCACGAAGGCGACGGGCACGAGGATGAACACCACGACCAGGGCGCCCATCGCCAGCGCGGTCAGCGCGAAGACGGGCTCCTTGCGCAGCTCGCGCAGGCGCGCGGCGAAGCCGGGGGACGAATCCGGCGTCTTGGGGCCGCCCGGCGTCCCGCCCAGTGCCTCGGGCGGGACGTCGGGGCGGCTCGTGGTGCTCATCGGGGGTCAGCGCCGGCCATGGCTAGCCGCCGAAGCGCTCGGTCCACTCGTCGAGGATCTCGTCTTCGTGCTCGGCGGCCCAGCCCGCGTCGTAGTCGATGAAGTTGGGCTCGAACTCGACGTCGGACAGCTCCTCGCGGGTGACGAGGTCACGCTCCTCGAGCGCGGCCTCCTGCCCCTCGACCGTGCCGAGCCAGTCGATCAGCGCCTCGGCGTTGGCGACGTTCTCGGCCCCGTCGAAGATGAACGCGACGTCGAGGTCGAAGCCTACGCCCTCCTCGGGGATGACGAAGTCGACGGGGAAGCCCTCCTCGATGTAGTCGAAGACGACCTGGTCCCACGTGATCGCGATCGCGAACTCACCCTGGGCGTTGAGGTCTGCCGGCGTGCTGCCCGACCCCTCGTACTGGGCGACGTTCTGGTCGAGCTCCTCGAGGTACTCCCAGGCCTCGTCCTCGCCCATGATCTGCATCAGCGTGGCGACGATGAGGTAGGCCGTCCCGGACTCGCGCGGGTCCGGCATCACGATCTCACCCTCGTACTGGGGGTCGGTGAGGTCCTCCCACGACTCGGGCCGGTCGAGGCCCAGGTCGTCGAGGAGGTCGGTGTTCACCGCGACGAGGTTGTACCAGTACGACCACCCGTACCACTCCCCCTCGTCGTCGTCGTGGAACTCGGGCTCGATGTCGGCCCACTCGTCGGAGAGGTACCCCTCGAGGATGCCCTGTTCCTTGAGCTGCAAGGCGTTGGAGTGCGTCATCCCCCACATCATGTCCGCGCCCACGTTGGGGGCCTCGCTCTCGATGCGCGTCATCGCCTCGCCCGAGGACATCCGGATGAACTCGATGTCGATGCCGAGGGCCTCCTCGGCGGCGGGGACGAGGGTCTGCATCTCGTCCTCGTCGTTGTGGGTGTACATCGTGAGGGTGCCGCCGACCTCGCCCGCCTCCTCGTCGACCTCCTCGTCGGCGGGCTCATCGTCCTCGGGGGCCTCGTCGGCGGGCTCCTCGGGATCGTCGTCGGGCGCTGGGGCGTCGTCGGCGTCGTCGGCCTCGCAGGCCGCACCGAGGAGCAGGATGACGGTGAACAACGCGGCGAAGCGCCAGGTGTGCGCTCGCATGACTGGCGTCCTTTCCTTTGGGTCTGGGGGCGCGCGGCGGCTGCTCCGGTGGTCCCGCCGGCGCAAGACACGCAGTGTGTGCCGGCACCCACCGCAGGCGCAGCGTGGCGGCTGCCGCGGCCAGCGCGCAAAATCCAACTTAGTGGACGCTGACTGCCGGTCAACTCGCGGTCGTGACCTGCGATGACGCTGCCCGGCGACGCCCGTCGCACCTCCCGGTGGGCGTCACCGGGGGCACTCGTGGCGGGGTCGGCGGGCTACCGGCAGGCAGGGTCGATGACGGGGTACGGGTTCTGTGGCCGACCGTCGACGTAGCTGCCGATGTGCAGGTGGGGCGGGGTGGACCGCGCGTTGCCGGTGGTCCCCACCGTGCCGAGCTCCTCGCCGGCCTCGACGGCGACCCCGACCTCGATGCCGTCGGCGACGCTGTCGAGGTGCGCGTAGTACCAGTACGTGCGCTCGTCGGTGGTGATCGACACGGTCTTGCCGCCGAGTCCGCTGCCCGACCCGGGCTGCCAGCGGTCGACGCGGTTGACGCGACGGACGACGCCGTCGGCGACGGCGAGGACCGGGGTGCCGCGCTCGGCGAAGATGTCGTTGCCCTGGTGGACGCGCCCGCCGGAGCGGGGGAAGTGCCAGTCGTCGATGAAGCTCCCGCCGGGCACCGGGCAGACGACGTCGCCGTCGCCGAGCTCGGCGCGGGCGGCGTCGACCTCGTCGCGCACCTCGTCGAGCAGCGCCGCGGCCTCGTCGCGGTCCTCCTCGATCTCCGCGACGAGGTCGGCCTGCTCGGCGCGGCGCTCCTCCACCTCGTCGCGGACCCGCTCCTGCTCCGCGAGGAGACTCGCCACTGACTCGCGGGACCGCTCCGCAGCGGCGACTTCCCGGTCGCGGCGGTGGCGCGCGGCCTCGGCCTGCGCGCGGGTGCGCAGCGCCTCCTCGTGCAGGTCGGCGAGGCGCATGACGTTGTCGTGCTCGTGGTCGACGATCTGCGCGAGGTGGTGCAGGCCGGTGACGACGTCGCGGCTGCGCTCCTGGCTCAGCAGGGCGTCAAGCAGTTGCAGGGAGGTGGTGTCACCGTACATGTAGGCACGCGCGAGCTGCCGGTGCAGCAGGTCCTCGCGCTCGTCGAGTTCCTCCTCGGCCGCCCGCAACTCGGCCGCGGCCTCGGCGCTGCGTTCCCGGGCCCGGTCCGCCCGGTCCTCGGCCTCGGCGAGCTCGGCCTCGGCGATCTCGAGTTGGTTGTCGATGGCCTCGAGCTGGCCCTCGGCCTCGGCGAGCTCCGCGGTGAGGTCGGTGAGGACCCCTCGCGCCTCCTCGAGCCACTCCTCGAGCTCCTCGAGCTCCTCCGCGGCGGCGTCCTCGTGATCGGCGAGCTCCTGCGCACGCTCGACGAGGAGGCGGACGTCGGACCCGTGCGCGGGGGAGGCGGTTACCAGCAGCCCCGCGAGCGCGAGCGCGAGCACGCGCCCTGCCAGCGCGGCACCGCAGCGATCCCCCAGCCTCACGGCCCTACCTCTTCCATCGGCTCCAGGCCCCCTATCGGCTCCCGGGATGATACCGGCTGAGCAGCACGAACCGGACGTCCGGGGGCCGCTCGGCGCGCCCAGCGGACGGTCACCCCGCTACTCGTCGCGCCCGCGCTCGCGGGGGCCGACGCCGAGGCCGAGGATCCGGTCCCCGGGCTGGAGGCTCCCCAGGCGCGGGTCGTCGCAGCGCAGCAGCTGTCCCCCGCGCAGCACCGCCACGGTGCGCTGCCCACGGGTCGCCTCGACGGGCCCACCCACCTCGGTCGCCGTGACCTCGCGCTCGGTGAGGGCGAAGCCCTCCGCGGTGTGGAGCAGGTCGTCGACGACCCGGCCGACGAGGCGGCTCCGGGTCGTGAGCCCGAGCAGGCGGCCCGAAGACTCGGCTGTGGTGATGGCCGCGTTCGCGCCGCTCTCGCGCAGCAGGTGGGCGTTCTCCTCCTCGCGGACCGCCGCGACGATGCGGGCGTGAGTGTTGAGCTCCCGAGCGGCGAGCGTGGCGAGGACCGCGGTGGCGTCGCGGTCGGGGGCGACGACGACCGCGGCAGCGTCGCGGATCCGGGCCTCCTCGAGCGTGGAGACCCGCGAGGGGTCCGCGGCGATCGCCGCGAAGCCGTCCCGGCGTGCCTGCTCGGCCACAGCGGGGTTCACGTCGATCGCGACGATCCGGTGCGCCGGCACGCCGTCGTCGACGAGGGCCTGGACCGCGCCGCGGCCCTTCGTCCCGTATCCGCAGATGATGTAGTGGTCCCGCAGGCGCTGGCGCCAGGCGCGGCGGCGCAGGTCCTCCCGCCACTGCGAGGTGAGCAGCTCGACGGTCGTGCCGACGAGCAGGAGCAGGAACATCACGCGGGCGGGGGTCACCACGAGCGTCGTCGCCAGCCGTGTCCCGCTCGTCACCGGCGTGAGGTCCCCGTAGCCGGTGGTCGTCACCGAGACCGTGGCGTAGTAGAGCGCGTCGACGACGCCGATCTCCTGGCCCGTCCCGTCGACCCAGCCGTCGCGCCCGGCGTACACCGAGATCGCGACGGCGAGGACGAGAGCCACGGCGAACAGCAGGCGCCGCAACAAGCGCACGACGGGAGGGTGCTCGCGAGCCGGCGGGCGG
>SKPY01000485.1 GCA_007119305.1 Nitriliruptorales bacterium | reverse complement strand
CTGACCGCCGACGACCTGGACGACACCTCGTTCTACGAGCTGCTCCAGACCCGCTACGACCTGGTCATCGCGTCCGGGCGGCAGACCATCGAGCCCACCGTCACCAACGAGGAGGAAGCAGAGCTGCTCGGGGTGCCCGTGCACTCGCCGGCGTTCCTGTTCGAGCGGACGAGCCGTCTCGTGACCGGACGCGTCATCGAGTTCGTGCGCTCCATCTACCGGGGCGACCGCTACCAGTTCGAGGTCGAGCTGCTGCCGTCGCGCACCCGCCCGGCACGCACCGGCGACCGCCCCGTCCCACCGGTTCACGGCAGTGACGAGCCTCAGCCAGCCGCTGAGGCAGCAACAGTCGAGGAGGTACAGACATGACGAAGGAGGTGGCGGCTGCTGCGCGCGGGACGGCGTTCCGGTGGCCGCCCGACTGTGGGTGGAGGCGGGCCACCACCTCGCCGCAGACGGCCGCCGCCGCGGCCAGGCAGGCCGACTCGGACGGGGCCGGTGCCGTCTCGTGGTGCGGCGGGTTGTTCGCAGCCGGCGAGCTGCTGCTCGAGCCGTTCCGGGCGGAGCTGGCCCGCCGCGCCCGCCACCTCGAGCCGCGGGAGCCTGTCGGCACCGCCCTGGACGGTGCGGAGCTGCTCGCCCGGCTCGACACCCTTTCGGCTGCGCTGGGGCACGACCACCGCGCGGGCGCCGCGTGAGCGGCAGACGTCCCGCCTGAACCTGCGGCAGGCACAGTGCCGCGCGGCGGTGGCGAGCGGCCCACGGGCCTTGCCGGGCAGTCGTGGCCTCCCGCGGACCGGGGGACCCGCCGCGTCAGGGTTGGCGCTTGGTGAGGACCTCGTACCAGCGCACCTCTGACGGTCCGGCTTGCAGTCCCTCCAGGCGTTCGCGCGTCGCGGTGAAGGCAGGATCGTTGTGCCACGCCTCCCAGTCAGCCCGCGTCTGCCAGGTACCGACGATGGCGCGCTGGTCGAGCCGATCGGCGGGCATGAGCAGCTGGCCGGCCACCCAGCCCGGCTGGCTCTCGGCAGCCTCCAGGCGCTCCTGCATGGCCCGGTCCCACTCCGGCTCGCTGCCTTCCTTGAGGGTCACCACAGAGATGGTCATCACGGTCCAGCCACCTCCTGTGCGCTCGATGTCCGACAGCCTTCCCACCGGGGGCGGGACCGATGGTGCCGCTCGCACGCAACGCTGCCGCCGGCCGTGGGAGCTCGCGGCGCCCGCGTCGCATGCTCAGCGTGCGTGCGAGCGCTGGCCGGTGGTGCGAGCTCGGAGTGCCGCACCTGTGCCGGGGTCATCGCGCGCGGGCTTGGGGTTGGTCCTTGAGCCGGATCCACAGGGTGTCGGCGGCGGCGAGGATCGCCCCGTCGGCCGCCTGGATCGCGGATCCCGCCTGCAGCTTGCGCCCGTCGGCGTCCACCCCCCAGCCGAGCACCACGAGCTCCTCGCCGACCGGCACCGGTGCGTCCTGACGGATCCGCATGCGGGCGAGCACGGCAACCCCGGCGCTGCGGCCGGTTCGCAGCGCCCACGCGTTGAAGCCGAACAGCGCCGGACAGTCGAGCACCGACCACACGATCGCGGGGGCGACGGCGCCGTCGTCGCCCGCCAGCCACGGCGCCGGCCGCCAGGGGGCGGCGACCATGCCGGCGCCGTCCACAGGGCCAGGGAAGATCCGCAGGCCGTCACCCGCAGGGCGCTGCGGACCGCAGACGAAGCAGGTGGGGAACGGATGCTCGATGAAGCCCTGATAGCCCTCCACGGCCTGTGCCGCGCTGGCGGGCGGGACCGTGCCGGGCGGCGCCACGGTCGGCTGTGGCGCGGGCCAGGCGCGGGCGACGAGCGTCTCCCCGTCGCGCACCTCGAGCCCCTCGCCGCTCTCGACGACGGCCATGGGCACCTCCAGCGGCGGCGGTGCCCGGAGCTCGACGCTGGCAGGCCGGGCGAGCAGGCCGGCGATCACCCCGCAGCAGTAGCCGCCGTGACCCGACTCGGGCGGTCCGTTGAAGCGTCGCGGGACCGTCAAGGACCCCACCGAGTGTCACCGTCCTCCCGCAGCCGAAGAAGCGAACCGGGATCCTGCCACGCCGCTACGGTCCCTGTCGATGGCCCGTGGCCCCGCCAATCCGGGCGTCCGGGGCCGGTCGGCCGTCGACGACGCCACCCAACACGCGCTGGGTGAACTCGTTCAGGAACTTCCCGGACGGGTCCTGCGCGTGGCGGGCCGCGCGGAAGCGCTCCATGGTCTCCACGCCGTAGGTCGCGTCCATGTGCTCGCGCTCGAGATAGGTCTTCTTGCCCAGGTGCGGTTGGCCGCCGTAGCGCAGCATGATGGCTTCGAACTCCCGGAAGATGGGATCGGTCGCGCGGGACAGGCTGGGGGCGAGCTGAACGTACGCGGTCGGCCTGCCGACCCCTGGGCCCAGGAGCGCCTGCGAGGCGTTGGGGGTGAAGCGCACTTCGATGATGGTCGGGTAGCGGCGCGCGCGCAGCAGGGCGTGGACGTCCTCGAGGCACGCCTGCAGGTGCTCGCGGGCGATGCCGTACTCGATCTCGTCATGGCGAAAGTACAGCAGGCGCGCGAAGCCCTCCTCGGCGGGGTAGACCACGGCCCGGTGGTTGACCGTCAAGGCGTACAGGCCCATGGTCATGCGCGCGAGCCAGTCGGTGGCGTGCAAGACGCGGGCCAGGCCCATGAGGTGCCCGGAGAAGATCATGTCGAACAGCTCGTCAAGGACCTTGATGAGCTGGCGACCGCGGTCCGGTGGGTCGATCGTGCGGTTCCACTTGTTCATGCGCACCGGCGCCACGTGCCGTTCTTGCGGCCGGGAGCGACCGAGCCCGCCGAAGTAGTAGAAGCTCAGGTGGGTGTTCTCCTCGAGCAGGGCGTCGAGGTTGGCCTCGGCCCAGCGGCGGGGCACGACCTTGACCGCCTTGGACAGGTTGTAGGCGGGGCAGCAGCGCAGCTCGGCGCCGATGACGACCCCGCAGGTGCCGGCGCCGCCGATGGCGGCGTGGAAGACGTCGTCGCCGGGGCGGACGGTGGTCACCCGGCCGTGGGCGTCGACGAGGCGCAGCGACAAGACCACTTCGGAGAGGAAGCCATGGTCGCGGCCCGTGCCGTGCAGGTCGGTGGCGATCAGCCCGCCGATGCTCTGCGGGTTGGTCGAGCCGGCCACCGGGAGGGCCGCGCCGTGTCGGACGAGCACCCGGTTGAGGTCGCGCAGGCGGATTCCGGCCCCGACCGCAGCGATCTTCCAGCCTGGCTGCGCAGGGTCGTCTCGCACTGCGACCTGGTTGATGCGGTCGAGCGACAGCAGCAGCCCATCGCTGAGAGGGGCGCGGTTGAAGCTGTGGCCCGCTCCCACCACGCGGACCTTGTCGGCCTGTGCGAGGAGCCGGCAGAGCTCCTCTTCGCTGCTGGGCTCGGCGTAGCGGCGTGGGCGGCAGGAGAACGCACGATTCCAGTCGCTCCACCGACCCCGTCGGTAGCGGCCCTCGTGCAGGACCCTCCGGCCGCCGCTGAGCACGAACACCGTGCTGTTGGCGGTGTTGATCGCCCACGTCTTGGGGATGCGGGTGAGGTCGCGGAGCCGTCGGCGCATCGGGGCCTTCTTCACGGTTGTGGGGGGTGGCCGGGCGGGGCCGGCGCGGCGCGGCCGTGCAGCGTGAGGCGCTCGATCAGGCGCGGCGCCGGCTCGTCTCCGACGGGGCTGACCCACGCATCGTCGTGAGCACCCTCTGGGACGGCCTGCCACCTGCGGCAGGCCCGGTCGATGCCGATGGCGTACACGTCCAGGGACCCGTCGGCGCGGAGGTGCAGGCGCACGAAGTTCTTGTGATCAGGCGACTGCTGCGCGGAGAACGCGTGGTTGCCCTCGGCGCCCCAGAGCCCGTTCGCTGCGGCGAGATAGGCCGCGAACGCCAGGCTGCCGACCAGCCCACCGAGTGCGAACCCAAGCAGGTAGGCGCTCGCCGTCGCCGCCCATCCCGGCGGCGCCAAGGACGCGCCGCGGAGGGTGGCCCAGACCACAACGACCGCCGCCGCGCTGTGCAGGCCGGTGTGGACGACGCCCATCGCCCGTTTGGCCCACCGCACCGCGCGCGGGCGCAGCTGTCGCGGTGGTCGGGCGAAGGCCACCAGAACCAAGAGGACCAGTACCACGATGGCCAGCGCCACTGGCTCGGAGAACATCCGCGCGAAGACGTCGCGCAGCGTGGCCGCGGCCAGCAGGTCCGCCAGCTGCTCGCCCGTACCCGGCGCCGTCCCGCTGCCGGTGGCCTCCTCTGCCCGCGTCTTGAGCGCACCGAGCACCTGGGCGGTCAACAGCAGGTACACCACCGCCGGCAGCAGCATGAACGACGGGTTGCGCAGCGGCAGGGTGAGCGCGCCGAGCGCCAGCAGGCGGGAGCGGCCCCGCGAGGGGTACGTGGTGGTGAGGCGATGGACCCTCTCGGTCTCGGCGTCGTCGGGATCGGTGCGTACCGGAACCTGCGACGGCAGCCCGTGCGTCGGATACAGGAACGCTCCTCCGCCGCCGGCGATGATCAGCTGCCCGTCGCCTGCGGTCGCCTCGTAGCGGGAGTAGTGGTGCAGGTGGCCGCACAGGGTGAGCGCCAGGCGGGCACCCCTGGGCGCGATCAGCTTGCGCTCGACATAGGCCAGGTTGCGGTAGGCGTGGGGATCCGCAGGGGTCTCCACCCAGCTGGGCTCAGAGGTGCACAGGATGATCCGGTCGCCTGCCTCCACCTCGAGGCTGCCGAAGAAGCGCAGCTGAGGCTCGTCGATGTAGGCGTCGAACTCCACGTCGATGCCCCACAGCCACCAGCGGTGAGGCAGCTGCAGCGCGAAGTAGCTGCGCGTCTGGTACGTCTGCCAGCCCCCGATCGACTTCTGCTGACCGAACACGCGCATGAAGGCCGTGAGCCCGTCGTACCAGTCGTGGTTGCCGGGGATCGCGAACATCGCCGGTCGTCGATCGGGCGGGGTCCATGGCAACGCCGCTGTGAACGGTCCCACGAGGCGGTGCTCGTAGCTGCTGGCGGTGGCGTCGGGGTACACGAGGTCACCGCCGAAGGCGACGACGTCGGCCCGCGGCAACGCCTCGTCGACCCCGTCCACCTCCAGCTCCGCTCGTCCGATGAGCGACGCCACCGTGCAGGTCGCGTCGAAGCCGTCTCCGGTGTCGGCCAGGAAGTCGAGCCACAGGTCGTTGCGACCGCTGAGATCGGTGAACGCGTGCTGGTCCAGGACCGTCTGCAGCTCACGCTTGTCGAGAAAGCTGCCAAACGCCGACGACATCATCACCTGCAGTGCGGCCGGTCCCAGCACCCCCGGGCTGTACCAGCGCACTGCCGGCTGGCGGACAAACGGCAGCTCAGCCAGCGTCGTGGGCCGCGTCGGCGGCT
>SKPY01000046.1 GCA_007119305.1 Nitriliruptorales bacterium | reverse complement strand
TGTGCCGCTGCGCCCGGAGGTGGAGCCCAGCCCGCCGCGGCCCACGCCTCCCCGGGAGACGCCTTCGCCGTAGGGCCGCGTGAGGCCGCCGCCCCGGCGGCTTGCGCGGCCGAGGAGGCCCCCTACGAGCAGCCCACCGAACAGTCCCCCGCGCCGGCGCCGCATCGGGCGGCCATAGCCACCCACGCCACGTCCGCGCCGCGGCCGGAACAGCCGGCTCACCAGCAGCAGGAGGACGACCCCGACGATGATCGCCGGCACGAGCCAGCGATCCCAGTCGATGTTGAACGGCACCCCTGCCCCGCCGGCCATCTCCTCGCGCAGCGCCTCGTCGAACGCCCCGGCGTACGCCGCGGTGTCGGCGATGTCGGCGCGCGCATCCGCCTCGTCGAACGCGCTGTCGATCTGCCCTCCGCTTGCGACGTCGCTGCGCACCTCGACCTCGTCGGGGGTGAACACCAAGACGGTGCCCCCGGTGTCGTCGAGCACCGCGTCGGCGAACGCCTGGGGGCCGCCGTCCGGTGTCGCTGCGAGCACCACGAGATGGCTGCGCGCCGGCGCGCTGCCGAACGCGGTCGGCAAGGCGCCCTCGGAGACGTCCTCAGCGCCGGGCTCGACGTAGACGCGCGCGTCACGCAGCGCCGCGGCCACCTCCGCCGGGTCGGCTGCGAGCGCGCTGCCGACCAGCACCGTCAGCAGGCTGGCTACGACGAGCGCCAGCGCGCCCAGAACACCCGCTGCTCCCACCATGCTCCGCATCGGAGCCTCCTTCTGCCGCCTGATGTGCCCGACTCGTGGGTTGGCCCGAGGCTACCCGGTGCGGGCGCGCTTCTCCTGCAGCACAGGCCGGACGCTCACTGGAGCGCGCCCACGAAGCGCGCGGCGATCGGGCCCGCGACGTCGCCTCCGGCGCCGCCGCCCTCGACGAGGACCGCGAACGCGAGGCCCGTGGGGGGCGCATCCGCCTCACCATCCGCGTCAAGACGGTAGCCGATGAACCACGCGTGCGTCTCCGGGGGGTCCTCGGTGCCGAACTCCGCGGAGCCGGTCTTGCCGCCGATGGTCTCGCCCGCGACCTGCGCGGGCGTGCCCGTGCCGCTGGCGACGACCTCTGTCATCAGGTCGCGCAGCACCCCGGGGTCGTCGCTGGTCTGGCGGGCCTCCCGGGCAGCGCCGTCGGGGAACAGGGTCGCAGGCTGCCACTGTCCGGTGGCCGCGGCGCCGGCGACCGTGGCCATGTGCAGCGGGCTGGCCTCCACGCGGGCCTGGCCGAGGGCCGCCGCGGCCACCTCGACGAGGTCGACGGGCTCGGGATAGCTGCCGCCGGTGGCGGCCAGCCCGACGTCATGCTCGGTGTCGTCGAACCCGAACGACCTGGCGGCCTCGGCCAGGGCGTCCTCGAGACCGTCGACCGTGCCGACGTACGCGGTGTTGCAGGATTCGGCGAACGCCTCGCGCAGGGTGAGCGGCCCGAGCTCGCGGCGGCCCGCGTTGCGGAACGTCCGGCCGCCGACGGTGCGCTCCGCGGGGCAGTCGAGTGCTGCGTCCGGGGTCATGCCGGTAGACAGCAGCGCCGCCGTTGTCACCACCTTGAACGTCGATCCGGGCGGGTAGCGGCCGGCGAACGCCCGGTTGAAACCGGCGGCGGGTCGACTGACGGCTGCGCGTACTTCCAGCCCTGGCAGCGCCACGGCCACGAGCGCGGCAGGCTCGCCGACGTCGCCCAGCGCCTCCTCGGCGGCCTGCTGGACCCCGCGGTCGAGGGTGGTGTGCAGATCCTCGGGCTCCACACCGTCGACGCGGTGCACGACCGCTCGGGGCTCGCCGTCCGGTCCGACGACGCTGACGGTCGCCTCCGGCCGGCCGGCGAGCTGCTCGTCGAACGCCGCCTCCAGGCCGAACGTGCCGGCCACGTCACCCTCCTCGTAGCCCCGCCCGAGCTCCTCGGCCTGCTCGGCGTCAAGCTCCTCGGCCCGCCCCAGCAGGTGCAGCGCGAACCCCCCGGTGGCCTCGGCGCGCCCCACCGCGGCGCGGAACAGCACGCCTGGCACCGGTCGCAGCTCCGGGTCGACCTCGTCGAAGACCGTCCGCGGCAGCTCGATGATCGGGTAGAACCAGTCGTCGACGAGGTCGTCGCGCGCGAGCAGCGCCTCGACCCGTCCGCGGCTGGCGCCCGCATGGGTGACGAGGGCGTCGACGACCTCGGCCTCCTCGGCGATCCGCTGCGGCTCGATGCCGACGACGACCCCGTCGGCGTCGCCGGCAAGCGGTGTGCCCGTGCGGTCAAGGATCGCCGCACGGGTCCCCCAGGTCTGCTCCTGGACGAACCCGCCGCCCTCGACGAAGTCCGGGTGCACCGTCTCGGGCGTCCACACGACCTCCCAGAGGCCGTCGGTCCAGGCAAGCTCGAGCGTGGTCTCGTACCGCCACGTGTCGAGTCCGGCGAGGTCGACCGTGACGGTGAGGTCCGCGTGAGCGCGCTCGTCGCCGACGCTGACCGCGGCGGGTTCTACGCGCAGCCGCTCGGGCGCGAGGTCGTCGTGCAGGCTCCGGTGACCCTGGACGGCGGGGTCCGCAGGGGCGCGCACGCGGGCGGCGAGCGCCGGCCACTCGGCCTGCTCCCAGGCCCGAGCGAACGCGTCCACGGTCTCGAGCGCGGCACGCTGGCGGGCCTGCGGCTCCCAGACGAGGAACCACCAGGCCCCGACGCCGAGCCCGAGCGCAGCGAACAGCGCTACGATCAGCGTTCCCCACCGGCGCACGGCCCGTTCTCCTGACTCGCGGACGTCCCTCGGCCGATGCTGCCACACGCGCCCTCCGTTTGTGCGCACCGAGCGTGCGAACGTTGGCTTGGGCGCCCGCGGCTACACTCCGCAGCTATGAGCGACACGCAGGGCGGCAGCGCCACGCATCCCGAGCAGACCGCGGCGCAGGGCGGTAGCCAGCAGGTCCTGACGGTCGGGCTGCTCGGCTGCGGGATCGTCGGCTCCGGCGTCGTAACCCTGCTGACCGACCACGCCGACGACATCGCCATGCGGCTCGGCACCCGCCTCGTCCTCGGCCCGGTCGCGGTGCGCAACACCGCCAAGGACCGTGAGGTGACGCCGCCCCAGCTCACGAACGATCCCGACGAGGTCGTCGGCAACCCCGCGGTCGACATCGTCGTCGAGGTCATGGGAGGCATCGAACCGGCCCGCACCCTCATCACGCGGGCGCTCGAGGTCGGCAAGCCGGTGGTTACGGCGAACAAGGAGCTCATCTCCACGCTTGGCGGCGAGCTGTTCGACCTCGCCGACGCGAAGGGCACCCGCCTCGAGTACGAGGCGGCGGTAGCAGGCGCCATCCCGATCATCAAACCGATGCGCGAGAACCTGGCGGGCGACCGGGTGCGCAAGGTGCTCGGCATCGTGAACGGCACGACGAACTTCATCCTCACGAAGATGTCCGAGCAGGGGGTGTCGTTCGAGGAGGCGCTCGGCGAAGCGCAGCACCTGGGCTATGCCGAGCGGGATCCTGCGGCGGACATCGAGGGCTACGACGCGGCCGCAAAGGCCGCCATCCTCGCCTCGCTCGCCTTCGACGCCCGGGTCGTCGCCGGTGACGTGTACCGGGAGGGCATCACCCGGGTCACCGCCACCGACATCACGCACGCGCACCGCATGGGCTACGCGATCAAGCTGCTCGCGATCGCGGAGGAGTCCGGACCCGACGAGCCCGGCGGCGGGGGCATCGGCGTCCGGGTGCATCCCGCGCTCATCCCGGAAGAGCATCCGCTCGCCAGCGTCCGGGAGTCGTTCAACGCGGTGTTCGTCGAGGCGGAGGCCGCCGACGAGCTCATGTTCTACGGGCGCGGCGCGGGCAGCCTGCCCACCGCGAGCGCGGTGGTCGGTGACATCGTGACGGTGGCCCGCGCGATCCGCTCGGGCGAGCGTCCCGCCAACGGCTCACACCACAGCCGGCGCATCCGCCCGTTCGAAGACACCGTCGTGCAGTACTACGTGCTCCTCGACGTCGCCGACCAGCCGGGTGTGCTCGCCCGCGTCGCCGGCACCTTCGGTGCCCACGACGTGTCGATCAAGAGCGTGTGGCAGGAGGGCGTGGGCGACCACGCACAGCTGCTGCTGATCACCCACGCCGCACGGGAGCGCAACCTGCAGGCCACGCTGCACGGCCTGCGCGAGCTCGAGGCCGTCCGCGACGTCGCGAGCGTCATGCGGGTCGAGGGCGGCGAAGCGTAGGGCTCGTGGGGGACCCTTATCGTGACGACGTCCTCGCGCGCCCACGGCGCCGGGGAGTATGCAGCGCGGGCGCGGCAAGCTCGGGCGTGCATGCCGGCGGCGGGCTCGGAGTCGGGGAGGATGCAGCGCGGGCGCGGCAAGCTCGGGCTCAGCCGCACGTGCTGTCGAGGTCGGCGCTGCCCTGCGGCTCGGGGCCGTAGGGGGTGAGCAGATCCCGGACCGCCGTCCGGATCACCGGCACGTCGGGGGCGTGGAAGCCGTGCTCAGTCAGCCCAGCGGTGTAGGCAGGTGGGGTGAGGCCCAGGGTCCGCAGCGACCCGAGGTCGACGCGGTCCGCAACGCGGACGAGGTCAGGCAGCCGATCGGCCGGGACGTCGGTGCGCACCCGCTCGCTCGCCACCCGTCCGAGGTCGGGCAGGCTGCGCAGCAGGCGCAGCGCGTCGACGTCGCGGACCGCCGAGCCGAGCAGGCAACGCTGACGGCGCATGCGGTCGTAGTCGTCGGTGCCGCTGCGGGAGCGCACGTAGGCGTGGGCTTCGTGGCCGTCGAGATGCTGACGGCCCGCTGACAGATCGTAGGAGCGCCAGTCCTCGCCCTCCCGCGGAGGGGACAGACGCACCTGGATCGGGGTGTCGACGTCCACCTCGACGCCGCCCAGGGCGTCGACGACGTCGACGAACGCGCCGAGGTCGACCTGTGCCACGTGGTCGATCCGCAGGCCGAGGAGGGTTTCGACCGCGTTGACGTGCGCCGCGGTGCCGGGGTCCTCGTGGTGCGCCGCGAGGACCGGGTCGCCGGCGGCTGCGGCGTACAGCTCCATCAGGCGCTTGGGGAAGTGCGGCCCGAGCCGCTCGGCGAATACCCCCGTGAGCGGCAGGCCGGCGAGGTTGCGTGGCACGCTGATGAGCGCGGCGTCGCCGTTCGTCACATCCACGCTCGCGACCACGAGCGCGTCGATGCGCGCGCCGGTGCGGCCGGGCCCGGCGTCGCTGCCGAGCAGCAGCACCGTGAGGCGCAGCGCACCGTCGAGCAGCCCACCGTCGACGGGGGCGAGCCCGGGTGCTTGCGGTGGTGCGTCTGGCTGCCCGCCCGTGCGCGCGGTCGGTGACGGTCCGGGCGCCCGTCCGAGATCGTTCGTCGCGTTGGCGTCGGCCGGACCCGGGGCGGCAGGTGCCGGCTCCCCGGACGGCCGGG